>JAEUJT010000370.1 GCA_016793525.1 Archangium sp.
GCGGTTCTTCGTCGACCTGGCGTGGATGTTCTCGTCGACGTCAGAAGGTACGCAGCAGGTCTCGGCGGCGACCACCAACCACCTGGTGATGCTCGCGCCGGCGCTGGCGTTTCCCATCGGTGGCGTCACGTCGCCGTTCGCGTTCTACGCGCAGCTCGGGGCGGGCCTGAACTCGAGCACCTCGACGCTGCGCATCGACAGCACCTCGACGCCGGTCAACGGCGGGCGCTTCGTCTTTCAGTACGGCGTGGGGCTCCGCGGGCGACCGACGCTGCTCAGCGAGGGTGGCCTCCGCTGGGCGTTTCGCGTCGAGGTCACCCGCTTCGTGCGCGGCTACATGCAAGACACCTTCATCGGCGCTGGCGTGGGGGCGATCTTTTGATGCTCCGCGGAGTCTGGGTGATGGGCGTGGTCGCGCTGGTCGCGTGTGGCCCGCCGCCGTCGCAACAGGAGTCAATGCCGTGCTCGCGAGATCTCGGCATCGATGCGTGTGGTGCGGGCCTGGTCTGCGCCGCGCTCGATGGCCGCACCGTGCCTACCTGCTACCGCGAGCGATCGAGGCCTGACGGAAGCGAGTGCACCAACGCCCCGCAATGCGCGAGCGGCGCCTGCAACGCATCCATGAGCAAGTGCCAGGCGTCTCCGATGACCACGTGCGACCCTGCGGTGGGGTGTGCGCCCAACGCGCGCGGTCAGCAGCCGGTGTGCAAGCCCCCAGCGCCGGAGCAAGCAAACATCTGCCGCCTGGAGAACCTCCCCATGGGTTCGCCGTGCCAGTTCAATTCTGAATGCGCCAGCGGCCGCTGCGGAACGCTCACCGGGCTCACCTGCGTCTGAGCTGGTCGTCAGAGCTCGCTACGCCGCCGACGTGCGCAGCGCCTTGAGCTTCAGGCTCACCCGCGCGACGCCGCGGAACTCGTCGAGCGAGGCCTGAAACGCGAGGTCGATGGGCCCGTCGGTGAGCTCGGCGCGATCGGCGAAGCCGAAGCCGATGACGTCTAACTGGGGCGCCGCGTCGAGGGTCAGCTTCAAGTGCCCCACCTCGCCCGGCGTCTTGTGCTGCAACACCCGCGGGCTGGCCACCTGCTGCCGCGCCATGAACACCGGCTCGGGGTTGCCCATGCCGAACGGCGCCAGGCAGGCCAGCCGCTCGACCGACTCGAGGGTCAGCTCACCCGGCGCCACCGCGGCGTCGACCCGGCAGCGCGCGTGGAGATCATCGGGCGTCAGTCGCTGCGCCGTCACCGCCTCGAACGAGGCGCGCAGCGCGTCGATGTGCTGGGGGTCGATGGCCAACCCAGCGGCCGCCTTGTGGCCTCCGAACTTGGTGAGGTGCTGCGCGCACGACCTGAGCGCGTCGTAGAGGTGGAAGCCTTCGATGCTCCGGGCGGAGCCGCGCCACACCCCGCCGTGCGAGCCGATCAACACCGTGGGCCGGTGGAAACGCTCGACCATGCGCGACGCCACGATGCCCACCACGCCCGGGTGCCACGCTTCATCGGCCAGCACGAGCCCATGGACACCGCGCTCCACGGCGAGGGCAGCTTGTTCGGCCGCCGCCTCGACCATGCCGCGCTCGATGGCCTGGCGCTCGGCGTTGGCGGCGTCGAGCGTCTTGGCCAACGGCCTCGCAACGTCGATGGACGTCGACAGGAGCAGCTGCAGCCCCACCGACGCGTCGTCGAGGCGACCCGCGGCGTTGATGCGCGGCCCCAGCCGAAAGCCGACGTGCCCCGAGGTGATGTCGGCCCCGCCGAGATCGGCGACTTCTTTCAAGGCCCGCACGCCGGGCCGCTGCGACACGGTGAGCTGCTTGAGCCCGTGGGTCACCAAGATGCGATTGGCGCCCACCAAGGGCACCACGTCGGCCACCGTGGCCAGCGCCACCAGGTCGAGCAGCTGCTTCAGGTTGGGCTCGGCGCGCCCGGCAAAGAAGCCCCGCTCGCGCAGCGTCTTGCGCAGGCCCATGCACAGGTTGAACGTCACCCCGCCCGCACAGAGCCACTTGGTCGGGTAATCGCACCCGGGCTGGAGCGGGTTCAGCACCGCCACCGCCGGCGGCATCGTCTCGGGCACGGCGTGGTGGTCGACCACGATCACGTCGAGCCCCAGCGCGTTGGCCCGGGAGATCTCAGCGTGTGACGTGATGCCGCAGTCGAGCGTCACCAACAGCCTGGTGCCCTCAGCGGCGAGGCGCTCGATGGCGGCGAGGTTGAGGCCGTACCCTTCGCCCAGCCGGTGGGGAATGTAGGTGCGCACCTCGAAGCCGAGCTCGCGGAGGAAGGTGGTCAGCAGCGCGGTCGACGACACGCCGTCGACGTCGTAGTCGCCATAGAGCGTCACCACCTCGCGTTGGGCGATGGCGCGTGCCAGGCGCTCGACGGCCTGCGGCATGCCTTTCATGCGGAACGGATCAGGCAGATCGGTCAGCGCGTCAGACAAAAAGCGCTGCGCCGCCTCGGGCGTGCCATGGCCCCGGTTCACCAGCACCCGCGCGGCGAGCGGCCCTACGCCGAGCTCATTGGCCAGCGCGCTCTCGGCTGCCGTCGTCTCACTCGAGGGGATGATCCACCGCACGGTCTTCACCCTGCCGAAGTACCACAGCCGACTGACATGCCAGCCACCTCAAAAAGTGCGTGACGGAGCCCACTCACGGCGTATGACACCGCGCGATTCAGCGCCCTTTTCTCCCCGAGAACCCGCCATGACCCGATTTATCGCCCTGACCGTCGTCGTGCTGTCCACCGCCTGCGCCACCACGCCTCCGGCCGAACCTGCGCGCAAGCTGCAACCCCTCGATCATCAAGGACAGCCGTTCCTCCCGTTCGAGGGCCTCGGCGCCACCTACTCGATTCAGAAGCGCCTGCAGGTCACCGATCACCTGCGTGAACCGGGAATCGCCTGGTTCGACTTCGTCGACACGGTGAACGCGTGCATGGGCTCGGTCGTGTTCCGCTCGACGAGCCAGGCAGAAGACATTCGGCGGCGCGTCGCGGGCAACGTCGCCGAGTCCACGACCGAGTACCAAAAAGACGGCATTCAGGTGCAGGTGTCGCAGCGCACCAAGGCGTCGCTCGGCGAGGCGTGGAGCGTCAACGTGTTGACGTTGACGAACCCGAGCGACACGGCCGCGAAGTCGCACCTCGGCCTCTTCCTCCCCACCCAGCAGTTGGGCGTGTTGATCGACATCTTCTGCCGCGACCCGGGCTTCATGGACGCGGCGATCGCCGAGGCCATCACCGTGGTCGAGACGCAGAAGCGCTGACGCCGCGCGAGGTGCATGTCGGCGACGTTTGACGCATGCTGCGAACCTCCGCCGTTGGGGGTGTTCATGCATCGTCGTGCCCTGGTGTTGCTCGCTCTCGTCGCCGCTTCGCCCGCCTTCGCGGAGCCCACCTCGTCGCAGTTTCTGACCCGCTCGCTCACCAGCGACGCCGGCACCACGCCGTACCGGGTCTACGTGCCACCTGAATACGACGGGGGCACCGCGCTGCCGCTGCTGGTGTTCCTCCACGGCGCGGGTGAGCGCGGCACCAACAACACGGCGCAGCTGAACAACAACGGCAACGGTTCATTCGCGCTCATCTCCGACGCGAACCGGGCGGTTCAGCCGATGTTCATGCTGGCGCCGCAGTCGACGGCCGAGTGGAGCACCACCATTCCTGCCACGAACCTGCCGTTGATCGTCGACCAGCTGGTGTCGACCTACAACATCGACCCGGCCCGGCTGTACGTCACCGGCATCTCCATGGGTGGCAACGGCACCTGGTTTGCGTTGAAGCAGTACCCGTCGCTCTGGGCTGCGGCCATTCCGCAGAGCGGCTGGGGCGCCGGGAGCTCGTCGGCGTACAAAGACATTCCGGTGTGGAACTTCCACGCCGCCAACGACACCACGGTGGGCCCCGCAGGCTCTGACAACGCAGTGAGCGGGCTGCGGAACGCGGGCGGGGTGCAGGTCATCTACACGCGCTACGCTACCGGCGGGCACGGCATCTGGCCTCAAGCGTACCGAACGCCGCTGCTGTTCCCCTGGCTCATCTCCCACCGAAAAACGGGCATCGCGCGCAGGCCGCCGGCGATGTTCGTCGACACCGTGTCGGTGGCGCTCGTCTCCGGAGCGCGCCAGGTATCGGCCACCGGTCATGTCGAAGACAACACCATCGGCCTCACCAGCGTCGAGGTTCGCCGGGTCAATGGCGCCACGGCCACGGTCACCGGCACCACGCCGTGGTCGTCGAGCGGCATCACCTTCGCCACCAACACCACCCAGTACCTGTTGGCGCTGGCGCACCTGAGTAACTTCCATGCCACCTGGGGCGGAGAGACAACGGCCAGCACCAGCCTGCCCATCACCATTCCCTCGAGCAGCAGCGACTACACGGCGCCGACGGTGGCCATCGTCGCGCCGAGCTCGAGCGGTGCGCACAGCACGGCCCTCACCACGGTCGCGATCAGCGGCACGGCCTCAGACAACGTGGGGGTCACTCGGGTGTGGTGGGACAACGACCGGGGAGGCACCGGAGACGCCACCGGCACCACCAGCTGGTCGATCGGCGCGGTGCCGCTGGTGCCCGGGGTGAATGCGATCTCCGTGCACGCGCGAGATCTGACGGGGAACGTCGCGACCGCCTTCATTCTCGTGACCTCGACGGCGGCCTCGGCCGACGTGACCTCACCCACCGTCAGCATCACCGGCCCGACCTCGAGCGCCACCTTCTCCACCACCAACGCCACGGTCTCGCTGAGCGGCACCGCGAGCGACAACGTGGGCGTATCGTCGGTCTCCTGGGTGAACGACCGCGGCGGCGCGGGGAACGCGACCGGCACCTCGACGTGGACCGCCTCGAACCTGGCGCTCTCCAGCGGTGCCAACG
>JAEUJT010000198.1 GCA_016793525.1 Archangium sp.
ACGAAGGGCACCTCGCGGAGAACACGACTGGGCCCCAGCGCGGCGATGCGGCGACCGTCTTCAGAGCTCCAAAACGAGTGCACCCACGCGCGCAGCTGCTCGTCGGCGGGCAGGCCTTCGCGGACAGACAGCTCGCGCAGCCTCGCCTCCAGCTTCGGAGTCCCGACTTGGTCGAGCGGCGTCAGCTCCAACAGCCGGTGCGCCGCGGTGCCTCGGGCGCGCACGTCGAGGTCGTCACCGCGAACCTCTACCTCGGCTTGGGCACGTTCTTCGTCGCGCTCCGCGCTCTCTGGCAGCCCCACCTGGTAGGCGAAATGAAACCGCCGCGGGCAGATGGAGAGCTCGTTGAGGTGGGTCACCGGCACCATGGCCTCGGTCGAGACCGCCACCGGTGGATGGAGCGCGCGCGCGGCCAACGCCTCGATCTCCGCGTCAGGCGACGTGTCGTCTTCGGCCTCGAGCAATTCACCTGACGGCAGCTGCTCGACCGCGACGCGTTGCTCGAAGGGCGCGACATCGTTCCACAGCGCGTGGTGCAGCACGGTGGCCCAGGTGGGGGCGGCCTTCGACGAGGCCGGCGGCGGGGGGACGAGCCCGAGCACGAGCTGATCTTTCGCTCGGGTGAGCGCGACGTAGAGGAGCCGCAGGTTCTCCGCGGTGGCGCGCCGGTTTCGCAGGGCGGCGATGGCCTGCTGTCGAGCCGCGGCATCGAAGTCGCTGTCGAGCTGAAACGGGCGCAGCGCGAGGCCTTCGTTGCGCTCGAAGCGAACGACCTCCCGCTCCGGAGGGCGCCGAGAGAACAGCTCCGGCAGCACCACCACTGGCCACTCCAGGCCCTTCGCTTGGTGCACGGTGCACACCGTCACCGCGTCGTCGTTCACGGCGTCGATGAGGTCGGCCGGCGACTCGCGCGGCTCCCGCTTCGACGCCTCGATCAGCTCATCGGCGAAGGCCGTCACCTCCACGCCGGCCTCTTGCCTGACGGCGGTCAGCTCGAGCAGCGCCTCGAGGTTCCCCAGCGCTTGCTCGCCGAACGGAGACGCGGCGAGCGCCTCGCGGACGTGGAGGGACTCGAGCCACACCGACACCACGTCGTGCACGCCGAGCCGCTCTCGCTGGCGGGAGAGGCCGTGGAACACGCGACGAAACGCCTCCAACCGCGCCAGCTCCTCCGCGGGCACATCGCTCGGCAGCGCCTCGTTCAACACCGTTCGCGCGTGGAGCCCGCCGTCAGCCTGCGCCAAGCGGAGCAGCGTCACGTCGCTCACGCACACCGCGGGGCTCCGCAGCACCACCGCGCAGGCGAAGTTGTCGTCGGGGCGGGCCAGCAACCTCAGCGCGTAGGCCACGTCGACGATCTCCCGCGAGCCGAAGAAGCCGCGACCGCGCAGCACCCGATGCTGCACGCCGTAGCGCACCAAGGCCTGACGGTAGACCTCGAGCTTGGTGAGCCGTTGGAACAACATCGCCACCTGCCGCGCCTGCACCGCACCCGAGGCGAGCTGCGCGGCCAGGTGCCGAGCGATGGCGTCGGCGTCGAGGGCGCGGAGCGTCTCCACGTCGGCCTTGGGCTCCACCGCCCGCTCGAGCCGCACCAGCGCGATGGGCGGCCCTTCTTTCCTCGCTGGAGTGAGGGCGTCGCGATCGTCGGCCACCACCTCGAAGGGCAGCCGGTCTGACTCGAAGGCGGTCGTCGACAGCACCCGCCGGGTCAGATCGTTCACCACCTGGGTGAGGTTGGGGCTGCTGCGCCAGGTGGTGGTGAGCCACGCGCGGCGGCCACCGTTCGCCTCGACGTGTTTCGCCATCTCCTCGAACACCGCCACGTCGGCGCCGCGAAACTCGTAGATGCTCTGCTTTTGGTCTCCGACCACCGCGAGGAAAGCGGGCTCCAGCGGGAGCCGCAGCACCTCGGCCGACGCGTCGTCCAACGCCTGGGAGATGGGCCGCGGGCCTCCAGTGCGCTGCTCGCTCAAGAGCAAGACGAGCTCTCGCTGCACCCGGTTGGTGTCTTGGAACTCATCGACCAACAGCGCGCCGATGCGTTGATGCGCATCACGCCGAGCCTGCGCGTCGTCTCTCAGCAGCGCCCGCGCGGCCAGCGTCAGCTCGGTGAAGTCGAGCGCGCCCTCGTCTGCCAGCGCCTGTCGGTGCGCGACGGAGACCGCCTCGAGCACATCGCGGATCTCCGCCTCGTACGGCGCTACGGCGACCGCGGCGTGGAGCGCGTCCAGCCTCCGAGTCGACGGCTCCCCCTTCACTTCGGAGATGAAGCTGCGAGCCAACGCGAGCTCCTCCAGCCTCGAGCGACCGAGCTGCCCCGAGAGCGCGGAGAGCGTCGCCGCGTCAGCCGGGAATCGCTCGAACGAGGTCGCCTGGAGCCCATCGACGAAGGCGCGCGCGGTCTCCATGGCCTTCGCGGTCTTCGACTGCAGCCGCATCAACCCATCGACCGCGGCCCGCTTCGCGTCGAGCAACGCCTCGTCGAAGTCGATTCGCGCCTGGCGTGGGTCCGTCACGCGAAGCGCTCGGGGCGGC
>JAEUJT010000202.1 GCA_016793525.1 Archangium sp.
AAGGCGTACGACGCCTTTCGCGCCACCCACCCGACGGGCACGCTCGAGGCCAGCTCGTCACTCGTCAACGGCGCGGTCGCGTACTTCGTGCACGTGAAGCAGCCCACCAAAGTCGACGTGCTGATTCTCGACGCCAAGGGCAAGAGCATCGGCGAAGGCGTCTTCACTGGCTCGGCCACCAACTGGTCGACCCCGTGGCGCGCGCGCTGGGTTCGCTGAGTCGAAGGTGAGGCCTTCGGCCTGTCAACGCGCGAGACTGTAGTAGACGCGCGCGTATGGTGTTCGCGCTTCTCGTCTCCCTGGCGCTCGCGCGCTCCGACAACCCCGTCACCCAGCGCGCAGAGGCGTTGGCGACATACGCCGTGCAGCACGGCGGCGATGCGCGCACGGCCGCCACCGTCATTCGCATGCACGCGCTGCGCGATGACATCGACGACCTGAACGTGCTCGTCGACCCGCTTGCAACGCTCGCGTCTCGGCGCTCCACGGGCGACGGCGTGCGCGCGTTGGCTCACCTCTTTCTCACCGACATCGAGCGAGCCCGGGGCCGCACGGTGCGGGCCACCGAGGTGCTGAAGGGCCTCGGCTTCGTACACGACTGGTACGTGGTGGGCGGGTTCGACAACGAAGGGCGCTCTGGCTGCGACACCGACTTCGGCCCTGAAGCGAGCCCCGACTTGGGCAACGCGTACCCCGCGAAGGGCCGCGACGTGACGTGGCACACGCTGACCGCGCACAGCGGAGACGGCTTCGTCGACCTCTCCGCGTCGCTTCGCCCGGCGTCGGAGGTGGTTGGCTATGGGCTGACGTTCCTCCAGGTCGATGCGGAGACGCGCGTCACGTTGGGCCTCGGCTCGTCGGGCGGGTTCCGCCTCTTCGTCAACGGCTCGAAGGTGGCGAGCAGCGACCGTTCGAACCAACCGCGAATGGATCAACACCGGGTGCAGGTGACGCTGCGCAAGGGCCTCAACCGCGTGCTGTTCAAGGTATGTCACGAGGCCGGCCCCTTCGGGTTTTTCTTCCGCGTGGAGCGCGGCTCGAATGGCCGCGGTGTGACGCCGGTGCTGCCGTCGAAGGTGCCGCCGCTGGAGCGCGGGCCGTCTCCGTCTCCCTCGCGCCAGCCGACCTTGAGCGAGGTGCTGGCCGAGCGCGTGAAGTCGAACCCGAACGACGCCGCGCTGCGCGTCGACGCCGCGACGGTGCTGAGCTTCACGCGCGCCTTCGAAGACAAGGAGCGCACCGCGCAGCACGAAGCGGAAAAAGCGGCCGACGCCAAGCCGAACGACGCCGACATTCAGCTCGCGGCCGCGGCGATCCCCTTCGACGACGGCAACGTGCGGCGGCGGCTGCTCGAGCGCGCGGTGGCCGCGGCGCCGACCTCTCCGTGGGCGCGCACCGCGCTGGCGCAGTTCGAGGTGAGCCGAGAGCACCCCGACGTCGCGCTCCGGCTGGCGTCGGCGGTGGTGAAAGACGCGCCGTCGTTCGCACCCGCACACGTGGTGTTGGCCAACGCCCTCGAGGCGCTGGGCATGCGGGTAGCGTCGGCGCAGGCGGTGGAGACGGCTTTCGCCCGGTTGAACTTCGTGCCCACCGTCGCCCGCGCCGCCATCGCCCAGTCGCGCCGCCTCGAGCGTATGAGCGAGGCCATGGAGCGCAGTCGCATGATGCTCTCGCTGCGCTACGACGACGTCGACACCCGACGCTGGCTGGCCTCGATGCTGGCCGACGAAGGCAACGTCGCGGGCGCGCTGGAGCAGTACCGCAAGGTGTTGGCGCTCGAGCCGTACGACGTACAGACGCTGCTGCGCGTGGCCGAGCTGTCCTCGGCGAACGGGCGCGCGAGCGAGTCGGTCGAGGCCTTCAACGCGGCGGAGGCCCTGGCCCCCGACGATGCCGACGTCTTCGAGCGCCGCGGCCGGTCGCAGCTGTTCGCGAGCCAGCGCGACTCGGCGTTGGCGTCATTCACCACCGCGCTCCGGTTGAAGCCCCAGAACGCCGCGTTGAAGGAAGTGGTGCGCACGCTGCGGGGAGACGATTCCAACGCCACGCCGTACGCCGTGCCCGCTTCGGTGTGGAGCGCGCCGCTCGACGGGCCCTCCGCTGACGACGCCGTCATTCTGGCCGAGGTCACCGCGGTGCGGGTGCAGGTGAGCGGCCTCGCCTCGCGCTTCAGCCAGCAGGTGGTGAAGGTGCTGACCACCCGCGGCGTCGAGGCGTTTCGGCAGCTGGCGATGACCTACTCGCCCGACCGGCAAGAAGTGCGGGTGCTCAAGGCCCGCGTCACGAAGCCCGACGGCAGCGTGCTCGACTCGTTTCAAGACACAGAAAACGCCATCAACGAGCCGTGGACCGGCATGTACTACGACGCGCGCGCGCGAGTTCTCACCTTCCCCGCGTTGGCGCCCGGCGACGTGCTCGAGGTGCAGTGGCGCATCGACGACACGGCCGCCGACAACCTGTTGTCTGACTTCTTCGGCGACGTCGACGCGGTGCAGAGCGTCTTCCCCAAGCGCCGCTACCAATACCTCGTCGACATGCCTGCGACGCGCCCGCTGTACTGGAACGCGCTGACCCTGCCCTCGTGGCTGCACGGAGAGGTCACCACCGCAGGCGACCGCACCACCTACCGCTTCTTCGCCGAAAACGTGGCCAAGGTCGTGCCTGAGCCGAACATGCCCGGCTGGGCGGAGATGGCGACGCCGCTCCACGTCTCCACCTACAAGACGTGGGACGACGTGGGCCGCTATTGGTGGGGCCTGGTGCGCGACCAGCTCACGCCCAACGACGAGCTGCGCAAGACGGTCGACTCGGTGCTCAAAGGTGTCGACCGGAGAGACCAAGCCAAGGTGGTGGCCGCGCTCTACGGCTTCGTGGTCACCAACACCCGCTACGTGGCGCTGGAGTTCGGCATTCACGGGTACAAGCCGTACCGCGTCGACCGCGTGCTGAGCCGGCGCTTCGGCGACTGCAAAGACAAGGCGGCGCTGCTGGTGGCGATGCTGAAAGTGGCCAACGTCGACGCGCGGCTGGTGCTGCTGCGCATGCGGCACCTGGGCTCGCTCCCGGCGGAGCCGGCCTCGCTCTCGGCCTTCAACCACGCGATTGCATATGTTCCGTCGCTGCAGCTGTACCTTGATGGCACTGCTGAGTTTCACGGCAGCCGTGAATTGCCCACCGCCGACCGCGCCGCAAACGTGCTGGTGGTCGAGCCAGAAGGTGGCAGCCGCTTCCTCTCCACGCCCGAGGCCACCGCCGCCGACTCGGTGTCGACGCTGACGCTGGGCGTGACGCTCAAGCCCGACGGCAGCGCCTCGGTGAAGGGCTCCACGCTCACCACCGGCCCCGGCGCCGCGGAGGTGCGCCGCGTGTACCAGACACCCGCCACCCGCTCGGCGGTGTTCGAGCAGCAGTGGGCGCAGAGCTTCCCCGGGGTCGCGGTGGGCGAGGTGTCGGTGTCTGACGTGAAGCAGCTCGAGCAGCCAGCGAGCGTCACCTTCACCATGGCGGTGCCGCGCTACGCCGAGGCCGGGGCGGGCACGCTTCGGTTCTTCCCCTTTGGAGCGAGCCGCACGTTGACCCAAGCGCTGGCGCCGCTCACCACGCGCAGCTGGCCGGCGACGTTCTCCGGGCCGTTCACCAACCGCTTTCGCTTCACCTACACGTTCCCGCCCGGCTGGCGCGCGCCCGAGGTACCGCCCGACGTGGAGGAGTTGTCTCCCTTCGGCACGTTGAAGCTCCACGTGGCGACGGAGGCCTCGGGGGCGATGACGGTCGATGGCGAGCTGACGCTGACCGCGGTGCGCGTGGCGCCGAGCGAGTACCCAGCCTTTCGCGCGTGGCTGCTGAAGGTCGACCAGGCCTTCGGGCGCAAACTGGTGGCGCAAGTCGGAGCGCCGACCGCCGACGCGAGGGAGCCGCGCGGCAGGTGATGTGCACCCAGCGATTCAACCCGCCCGAGGTGAAAGTCTGACGACGCCGTCGCTCGCGGCTAGCATCGGTGCATGGGCTTGTTGCTGACGCTGATGGGGGTGCTGGCGCAATCGCCATCGGCCGCCACCGTCATGGACCGAGTGGCCATGCAGGAGCGCCTCGACTTCATCGATACCGAGCTGCGCGCCTTTCAGCCAGTGCGTGACCCGGCGGGGGGCTTGCTGATGGGGCTCGGCTTCGGCGCGGTGTACCTCACCCTCGGCGCCGCGCTCGTGCTCTTGCCGGTTGTGGCGTTGCTCGGGAGCAACATGTTGGCGCCGGTGCTCATCTGCCTGGGCATCATCGTCGCTGGTGGGGTGGTCGGCCTGGCGGGGGTCTTCATTCAGCGCTCGGTCGACGCCGACGCCAAGACGCGCCGCGAGGTGTTGGTGCGGGAACGTGACGCGCTCCAACAGCAGCTCGACGCCGTGCCTCCGTCGGTGCAGCGCCGCCCCCTCTCCGTTCCGCTCTTCACGTTGGCCAGGTTCTGACCCCCCATGTCGCTCTCGCCGTCTCGTTTCTACGCACGCTCATTCGCCATCGCGACGGTGGTGGTGCTGGGTGGTCTGCTGTTCCAGGTGCTGCACCCGTTTCTGTCGCCGGCGCTGTGGGCTGCGCTGCTGGCGTTCATGCTGCAGCCGATGACGCGGCGAATTCGCGCGCAGTGGAACAAGCCGGCGCTCGCGGCGGGCCTGGTGACGGCCTTCGCGGCGGTCATCATCGTGGGCCCGGTGGCGCTGTTCCTCTTCTCGTTCATTCGCCAGGCGGGCGAGCTGCTCAGCCGCTTCCAAGCGGAGGCCGACGGCCAGCGCCTCCCAGCGCTGCAGCTCGTGCTCCACTTCGAGCCGGTGCAGAAGGTGCTGGCGGCGGTGGGTGAATACACGACGCTGTCGACCGCGCAGATCACCGAGCAAGCGACACAGGCAGCGCAGGCGGCGCTGCAGCGGCTGGCCTCGACCGGCAGCAGCATCGTGCTCGGGTTGTTTTCGGTGGTGTCGCAGTTCGCGCTCGCGATGTTCCTGCTCTTCTTCTTCGCCCGCGACGGTGCGGGCATGTTCGACGCGGCGGTGTCGCTGGTGCCGATGTCTCCGGGGCGCAAGGTCGACCTCATCAAGACCGTCGGAGGCGTCACCAAAGGCGTCGTCCTCGGCACGCTCATCACCGCCTTCGTGCAGGGCAGCCTCATCGGCATCGGCTTCGCGATTTGTGGGCTGCCGTCGCCCCTCGTCTTCGGCGCGGTGGGTGCGCTGGCCTCGCTCGTGCCGGTGGTGGGAACCACGCTGGTGTGGGTGCCCGGCTGCCTGTCGCTCGTGGCCCTGGGGCACAACGGCATGGCGCTCTTCCTGCTCATCTGGAGCGTGGTGTTGGTGTCGGGCTCCGACAACGTCATTCGCCCGCTGGTGGTGAGCAGCTCGTCGAACGTGTCGACGCTCCTCGTCTTCGTCGGCGTGTTGGGCGGCGTCGGCGCCTTCGGCTTCGCGGGCGTCTTCGTGGGCCCGGTGCTGCTGGCGCTCGTCGCCGGGTTGTTGCGCTACGCCAACGAGAGCCAGCTCGGCCGCGTGCCGCTCTCGTCGCCCGACCTCACGCGCACCGCCCTCGAGCCTCCACCCGCAGCCCAGCCGCCTCCGGTCGCGTCTCCGCCGGTGGAGGCCCCCAAGCCCGATGTCGCCCCTTGATGAGCTCGCCGCGCTGCTGAAGCCCGCTGGAGGCGGGGTGTACCTCGTCTCCACCGGCAAGGCCGAGCAGCAGCGGCTCCAGCGCCAGCTGTACCAGGCC
>JAEUJT010000207.1 GCA_016793525.1 Archangium sp.
CTTGAAGCCGCACTTCCCGCGCGTGAGCTCGGAGTCGTCGAGCGGCATCAGCCCCACGTCGAAGCTGCGGAGCGCCATGAGCTCGCGCTCGGCCCGCCACTGCCACTGCTCGAGGAGCGGCTCACTTTCGTATTCGGGCAACGTGCCGTTCGACACCACCCGCAGCCGCGCGCCGGGTATTCGCGCCACGGCGTTGAGCACGCTCGGCAGCACCCGCCGCAGGTAGGGAAAGTTCGAGGCCGTGCCCATCCACCCGATGACCAGCCCGCTCGCCGTGCTCGAGGCCAGCGGCGTGTACGCCTCGGTGTCGACCACCGAGGGAATGACGATGGTCTTGTCGGGGTGCCCCGCCACCCGGGCGAGGTGCGCGTTGCCTGCGATGAGCGCGTCGGCCGAGGCCGCGACCTGCTCGAAGGTGCGTCGGCGGGCGCTGCTCTCGACGCCTCCCGGCCCCAGGTAAATGGCGTCGTCGAAGTCGAACACCATGGGCGTGGTACCCAGGCCGCGCAGCCACTCGGGAATGCCGGAGAGCGCCAACGCCGTTTTGTGCACGAAGATGATGTCGGCGTCGGTGTCGAACAACAGGTGACCCACCCGGCGCATTCGGCGGCCGAGCTTGTAGAGCGGCGCCCACGGCTGGGCGAACACGCTGTTGTAGCGCTCGTCGTACGCGAAGCGCGCCTCACAGCGAATGCCGTTGGCCTCGAGGTGCGCAAAAAACTGCAAGCAGCGAAATCGGCTGCCCGGGCTCAGCACGCCATCGGTGAAGAAGAGCACACGCACGTGGGAAGACCGCGACGTGAAAGGGCTAGGCCTGCGGCGCGGGCCGCAAACGAGTGGGGGGACGCATGGAACTCCTCGACACGATGAACAGGTAAACCACTCCGCCAGTCGGGCCAAGCTATCTCACCGCGTGTGCGCAGCGGGAGGCGTGTTTGCAGCAGCGCGCGAGACACGGCGTGATAGCGTCCGCGCCGACGTGAGAGTGCTTTTCCTGAGCTCCGAGGTCGCGCCGTTCGCGAAGACGGGGGGCTTGGGCGACGTGGCGGCGGCGCTGCCCCGCGCGCTCCACCGCCGTGGTCACGACGTGCGCCTGTTCATGCCGCTCTACTCGCGCATCGACCAGAAGAAGCACCACTTCACCCGCGTCGACGCCCTGCGCGGCCTGCGGGTCAAGCTCGGCCACCGCGAGTTCGACGTGTCGGTGCTGACGTCGCCACTCCCGAATTCGGGCATGGACACGTATTTCGTGCACTGCCCGGCTCTCTACGGGCGCCACGGGCTCTACACGTCAGACGGTGACGAACACCTCCGCTTCTTGGTGCTGCAGTACGCGGCGCTCGAGGCCTGCCAGCGACTCCGCTTCGCGCCCGACGTGGTGCACAGCAACGATTGGCAGACCGCGTGGGTGCCGCTGCTGCTCAAGACCCGCTTCTCGTGGGACCAGCACATCTTCGCCCGCGCCAAGACGGTGCTGACGATTCACAACCTCAACTACCAGGGCACGTTTTCGTCGGGCATCGTGCCCGACACCGGCATGGCCGACTCGCAGCACCTCTTCCACCAAGACCAGCTGCGCGAAGGCCGGCTCAACTCGCTGCTGCACGGCATCATGTACGCCGACGCCATCACCACGGTGAGCCCGACGTACGCCAAGGAGATCCGCACCACCGAATACGGCGCGGGGCTCGACGGCTTCTTGCGCGCGCGCGGCTCGGCGGTGTCGGGCATTCTCAACGGCGTCGACTACGGCGAGTGGAGCCCCGCGGCCGACACGCACATTCTTCACCGCTACACGCCGTCTGACTTCACCGGTAAAGAGCGCAACAAGCAGGCGCTGCTGAGCCGGCTGCGAATGCCCTCGGCGCCCGGCGTGCCGCTCTTCGGCATCGTGTCTCGGCTGGCGGGGCAGAAGGGCTTCGACCTGTTCGACTCGGTGATGCCCGAGCTGCTCCACCGCCACCGCTTTCAGCTCATCGTGCAGGGCAGCGGAGAGCGCCGGCTCGAGCGCATGTTCCGCCAGTTTCAGGCGATGTTTCCCCAGCAGGTGCGGCTCATCACCGCGTTCGACAACACGCTCGCCCACTGGATCCAAGCGGGCTCTGACTTCTTGCTCGTGCCGTCGCGCTACGAGCCCTGCGGCCTGACCCAGATGTACGCCATGAAATACGGCACCGTGCCGGTGGTGCGGAAGACGGGCGGGTTGGCCGACACCGTCGATCTGTGGAACCCGCAGACCCGCCGCGGCACGGGGGTGGTGTTCGATTCGTACGACGGCCAGGCGGTGCGCTGGGCGGTGCTGTCGTCGCTCGAGCTGTACCGAGATCGCGGCACGTTCCGCCAGCTGCAGCTCAACGGCATGGCCGAAGATTTTTCGTGGGACCACCAAGTTCGCCAGTACGAGCAGCTCTACTCGCGCCTGTAGATCGGGACACACCACATGCACGTCGTCTTCATCGAGCCCCGCTTCCCGACCAACCAACGCCAGTTCGTGCGCGCGCTGAAAGAGGTCGGCGCTACCGTCACCGCCATCGGCGAGGGCAGCAAAGAGTCGCTCTCCGGCGAGCTGCGCGGCTGGCTGACGCACTACGAGCAGGTGCCCTCGGTGGTGAACGACGAGGCCGTGTTGCGCGCGGCGAAGTTCATTCACAGCCGCAAGCGCATCGATCGGCTCGAGGCCTCGGTCGAGGCGCACGTGATGACCGCGGCCCGGGTGCGCGAGGCGCTCGGCATTCCCGGCACGTCGGTGCAGACCACGTTCCTCTGCCGCGACAAGCCCACGATGAAAGAGGCGCTGCGCAAGGCCGGCATTCCCTGCGCGCAGTCGACCGCGGCGTCATCGCTCGAAGACATTGTCGAGTTCGCCAAGCGCGTCGGCTTCCCCCTCATTCTCAAGCCGCGCGACGGAGCGGGCGCGTCAGGTACGGCGCGCATCGACAGCTTCGAGCAGATCCCCGCGGCGGCGGCCGAACTGGGTGTGGGCCGAGGGCGGTCTATCGGCGTCGAAGAGTTCATCGAGGGCCACGAAGGTTTCTACGACACCATCACCATCGGCGGCCGGGTGGTGCACGACTTCGTCACCCACTACTACCCGAACGTGCTCGAGGCGATGCGCACGAGGTGGATCTCCCCGCAGTTCATCGTCACCAACCGGGTCGACACCGCCGCCGGGTACCGCGACCTGAAGGTGCTTGGCGAGAAGGTGGTGCAGGCGCTCGACATCGGCACGTCGGCCACCCACATGGAGTGGTTCGCCGGGCCCAAGGGCCTCAAGTTCTCGGAGATCGGCTGCCGCCCGCCCGGGGTGCGCGCGTGGGACCTGTACAACGCCGCCAACGACCTCGACCTGTACCGCGAGTGGGCCATGGCGCTGGTGCACGGCCGCCGCGGCGCCCGCCCGTCGCGACGGTTCTCCGCGGGCATCGTCGCGCTGCGGCCCGACCGCGACGGGCGCATCGTCGGCTACGAAGGCCTGGGCGCCGTGGAGCGCGCGTTCGGCCAATACATGATCGACGCGCACATACCCCCCGAGGGCACGCCGACCCAGCCGGTGGAGGCCGGGTACATGGCCAACGCCTGGCTGCGCTTCAAGCACCCCGACTACGACGAGCTGCGCCGCATGCTCGACCTGGTGGGCCAAACCGTCAAAGTGCGAGCGAGGTAGCGACGTGAAAGGCGTGTTGTTGGGGCCGCAGCGGTTGTCGCCCACGCTGCTCGACGTGGTGAAAGCCATGGGCATCGAAGGGCGCATCGTCACCATCACGGCCGGCTGGCAGGAGCGCGAAGACCAGGTGCTCGAGCTCCACGCGTCGCTCGGCGCCAAGCGCTGCGCGAACCTCGAGCTGTACCACCGCGGGGAGAAGGTGTTTGCGAAGGACAAAGAACTCGCGGCGCTCCACCGCGTTCGCCAAGACACCTTGCGCGAGCGGCAAGACTATTACCGCATGCGGCTGGAGCGAATCGTCGATGCCGCGCTCGACATCGGCCGCCGCGCCGCCGGGAGCCGGGTCGAAGCAGAAGAAGAGTCGCTGTCGATGGAGCTGATCCGCAAGCTCGACCTCGACCACCTGGCGCACTGCCGTGCGTCGCGCGAAGCGTACGAGCGCGAAGCCACCCCGTGGGAGCGCCCGCTGGTGAAGAAGCACCGCGCCGAGATCGCCGAGCTGCTCGAAGGCGCCAGCGCCATCGCCATCGCCGGAGGCCATGTCGCCGTGCTGCTCAACCGCCTGAGGCTCTTCGGGGTGGCCGAGCTGCTGACCAAGAAACAGCTGCTCCTCGCCTGGTCAGGCGGCGCGATGGTGACCAGCGAGCGGGTGGTGCTGTTCCACGAGAGCCCGCCGCAGGGGGTGGGCATCTCCGAGGTGATGGACGAAGGCCTTGGCCTCCACCGCGGGGTGCTGCCGCTGCCCAACCCGAAGCTGCGCCTCAAGCTCGACGACACCTTCCGCGTGGGGTGGATGGCCCGCCGCAACCTGCCGGCGAAGTGCGTGGCCTTCGACAGCGGCGAATACGTGCACTTCACCGAAAACACCTGGCACGGCGCCTCGGGCACCCACCTGCTCAACCCCGACGGTACGTGCAGCGAGGGGTGGGCGTCATGAGCGACCTCGCCATCGACCAGCTGAAGCGCCGGAAGCCCGACGCGGAGGCCCTCGACGCCTTCATGCAGGGCCGCACCTTCCCCATCGTCGAGGGGCACAAGGTCACCTTCGTCTACCGGGGCCACGCCGAGGTCGTGCACCTGAAGAGCTGGGTGTACGGCTTGCCCAACTCGCAGTCGTTGCACCGGCTCGACAAGACAGACCTCTGGTACCTCACGCTCGACATCCCCCCGAAGTCGCGCGTCGAATACAAGCTGGAGATCGTCAACAACGGCCACGGCCAGTGGATCGAAGACCCCCTCAACCCGTTCCGCGCGACGGACCCGTTCGGCGCGAACTCGGTGGCCCACGGCGAGGGCTACTCGGTGCCAGAATGGACCCAACACGACCCCGAGGCGCGCGCCGGCGTGCTCGAGGAATGGGTCATCAAGAGCAAAGCCTTCACCGACACCCGGCACATGCTGGTGTACCTGCCGGCCCGGTTCCGCAAGAGCCGCCGCTACCCGCTGCTCTTCGTGCACGACGGGCGCGACTACCTGCGCTTCGCCAACATGAAGACCGTGCTGGACAACCTCATTCACCGGCTCGAGATCCCCGACCTGGTGGTGGCGTTCAGCAGCTCGGCCAACCGCCTGGGCGAATACGCCGACGACGAGCGGCACGCGCGCTTCGTCACCGAGGAAGCAGTGCCCGACCTCGAGAAGCGGCTGCCGCTGTTGGCAACTCCGCGCGGGCGCTGCCTGATGGGCGCCAGCTTCGGCGGCGTGGCGGCGCTCTCCACCGCGTTTCGCTACCCGGGCTTCTACGGGCGGCTGTTGCTCCAGTCGGGCTCGTTCGCCTTCAGCGACATCGGCCGGCAGAACCAGCGTGGGCCGCTCTTCGAGCCGGTCATCGCCTTCATGAACCGCTTCCGCGCCGAGCCGACGCTGGTGACGGAAAAAGCCTTCGTCAGCTGCGGCATGCACGAGTCGCTCATCTACGAAAACCGCTCGCTCGTGCCGATGCTCCAGGCCACCGACGTCGAGCTTCGGTACGTCGAAGCGCGCGACGGTCACAATTGGGAAAACTGGCGAGACCGGCTGCGCGAAGGGCTGTCATGGCTTTTCCCCGGCCCGCTGTGGATGGTGTACGAGTGAATCGCTTGCAAGGAGTCAAAGCGTGGCATCGGTGACGCGAAACATTGGGCTGTCGTTGGGCGCCGACATCTGTTGGCCGCTCTGCTTCGAAGAGATTCTGAAGCGCCTCAAGCTGCGCATCGCGTGGAAGGGCGACACCGTCGACTTCCAGTGCGAACGCGTCACCATCGAGCCCTTCGACCTGCGCCAGCCGGTGAAATACGACGTGGTCGTCGACCGCTTGACCCACTGGTACGACACCAGCCGCGAGTGGATCAAAAAGGGCGTGTTGATGAACGGGCTGTACGTGTTCAACAACCCCTGGGCCGTGCAGTCGATGGAGAAGCACACCAGCTACGCCGCGATGATGGGCCTCGGCATGCCGGTGCCCGAGACCTGGTTCTTGCCGCCCAAGTCGTACGATGAGCTGCCCGACTTGAAGCCCACGCTTCGCCAGTACGCGAAGCTGTTCGATCTGGCCGAGGTGGGCCGCAAGGTCGGCTACCCCTGCTTCATGAAGCCGTACGACGGCGGAGGGTGGAAAGGCGTCAGCCGCATCGCCGACGAGGCCGCGCTGAAGAAGGCGTACGACGAGTCGGGCACGATGGTGATGCACCTGCAGAAGGCGGTCGAGCCGTACGACAGCTTCGTGCGCATCATCGGCTTCGGGCCGCAGACCTACGCGGTGTCGTACGACCCGTCGGCGCCGCTGCACGATCGCTACACCATGAAGCGCGACTTCTTGGCCGCGGGCGACCTGAAGACGCTGCAAGACACGGTGCTCACCATCAACAGCTTCTTCGGGTGGGAATTCAACTCGTGCGAGGCGCTGCGCAAAGACGGTGTCTGGTACCCCATCGACTTCGCCAACCCGTGCCCCGACTCGCAGGTGACGTCGCTGCACTACCACTTCCCCTGGCTGGTGAAGGCGTACCTGAAGTGGGCCATCTTCTGCGCCACCACCAAGCGCCCGATGCGCACGTCGCTCGACTGGCAGGCGTACAACGCCATCGCCAAACAAGAGCTGTCGTACGACGAGAAGCTGAAGAAGTACGGCGCGCTTGCCCGCGAGCGGCTCGACGCGGCGCCCTTCGAAGAGTTCTGCGCCAAACACCTCAAGAACCTCGACGCGGTGGCCCACGAGTTCTTCGGCACCGAGGTGGCGAAAGACGCCGTGCGCAAGAAGGTGACCGCGCTGTACCCCGCGCACGAGGTCGAGCCGTTCACCGAGCTGTTCTTCAAGCGCATTCAACAGTGGAGAGCTGACAACTCGTGAAGACCACCTCTCGTTGGTTCTCGCAGCGCCTGCACCGCGAGGTCTCCCTGGTTCGCTGGGGGCACTTCGGCACGCCGGTGCTCCTGTTCCCCACCGCCGGTGGCGACGCCGAAGAGGTCGAGCGCTTTTTGATGATGAAGGTGCTCGCGCCGCTCATCGAGGGCGGCAAAATCAAGGTCTACTCGTGCGACTCCGTCGCCGGGCGGGCGATGGTCGAGCAAGAGGGCTCCGGCCAGCACCGCCAGTGGGTGCTGAACCAGTTCCACCAGTACGTGCGCCACGAGGTGGTGCCCGCGATTCGCAGCGACTGCGGGCTGCCCGACGTCGAGGTCATCTCGGCCGGGGCCTCCATCGGCGCGTTTCACGCGGTGGCCATGGTGTGCCGCTTCCCCGACGTGTTCTCGAAGTGCATCGCGATGTCGGGCACCTTCGACATTCGCCGCTTCATGAAGTCTGACCACTTCGGTGACGACTACTGGGTGTCGTCGCCGCTCCACTTCGTGCCGACGCTCAAGGGGCCGCACCTCGACAAGCTGCGCCAGCGCTTCGTGCTCATCGCCTCGGGCGAGGGCAAGGCCGAAGACATCAGCGAGTCGTGGGCCCTGGCGCGGGTGCTGGGGGCCCAGCGAATTCCGAACCGGGTCGACAGCTGGGGCAAAGAAACCCCTCACGACTGGATGACCTGGCGGGCGATGCTGCCGAAGTACTTGGGCGAGTTGTTGGGCTGACGTTCCGCAAGACGCTGCTGGGAGGCCACGGTGTCGAACAACACCACGCGTGCGCATAAAGAGGTCGAGGGCTCCAGCAACGAGGGCCGGCAGCGCCGCGACTTCATGCGGGCGGTGCTGCGCGACCTCCGCGCGCTCGAGCGCATGCTCGAGGAGAAGCGCTTCGAGAAGGGCGTGCACCGCGTCGGCGCCGAGCAGGAGATGTTCCTCGTCGATCGCGCGTACCAGCCGGCTCCCGGCGCCCTGAAGATGTTGGAGCAGCTGAAAGACCCGCACTTCACGACCGAACTGGGGCTCTTCCAGCTCGAGCTCAACGCCGCGCCGCAGTCGCTCTC
>JAEUJT010000226.1 GCA_016793525.1 Archangium sp.
GCGGGGGCCGTGGCGGGGACGTTCACTGACACGGTCGTGGTCGAGGCCAACCAGCTCACCGCCTTCGCTTCGGTGCAGGTCGTCCCCGGAGCTGTGGCGCTGGTGCGCGTCACGCCAGACAGCGTCGTGTTGCCGGTCGACGGAACTCAGGTCTTCAGCGCCGAAGCGCGTGACGCATTCGACAATGTGGTGGCCACTCCAGTCGTGTGGGCCACGGATCCGCTGGCGGGCACCATCGATGACGCAGGTGTGTTCATCGGAGCGGCAACGCCCGGTGACTTTCCCGACGCGGTCACGGCGACCGTGAATTCCGTCGTGGGCTCTGCGGCGGTCTCGCTGGTCGACGAAGAGGTCGATGGGGGCTCCGAGGAGCCGCTCGATGCCGGCGCGCCGCCCGAGGTCGATGCGGGGGCGTCTGACGTCGACGCGGGCGAGCCCGAGGTCGACGCTGGTGAGCCGAGTGATGCGGGTGAGGTGCCCGTTGATGTTCCCGACGCCGGTGAAGACGGCTCCTTGCCCGATGGAGGAATGCGAGCAGACGGAGAACTCGACACGCCGGTCGTCGGGTGTGGCTGCTCGTCTGTCGAAGCGTTGCCGGCCTTCGCGATGCTCTTGCTCGCCGCGCGCCGCCGACGCACCTGATTCCCTCGCCAGGTTTTCTCAAGAGGAGCGTCCATGTTGACCTCGCTGCTGTTGTTGACCCTCACGTCTGACCTCGGCGCACCACGTGAGCTGCCCGAGCAAGAGCAGTCGTTGAAAGTGGTGCGCTACTTCACCGAGGCCGCGAGCGCGGGCGATCACGAGACCGTGGCTTGGCTCACCGACGCCGAGGGGCTGCGCGGCCGCAAGGGCGAGTCACCTCGCAGCGTGGTCAACGCGTACGTCGCGCGGCTGACGAGGGCCGGCTGCGTGCTCGACGAGAAGCAGAAGGCCAACGAATTCAAGCAGAACGGCAAAGACGTGGCTGGCGTTCGGTTGCTCTGCAACGGCGGGAAACACGAAGACGTGACGCTGACCAAGGTGGCCGGCCTGTGGAAGGTCTCCGTCCCGTGAGTCCCTCGCTGACTACGTTGCCAGGCCGGTGATGCGGGGCCCCTTGGGGCCGAAGAGGCGCTGCGCGAGGCGGCCGAGCCACTGCTGCTTGGCATCGGCACCGACCTGGAGGTGACCCAGTCGAGCCGCTTCGACCAGGGCCGCCGCGTCGGGCTGGAGCGTCTTGGAGAGCGCGAGTGTCACGAACAACGTGCTGTCTTCGACCGAGGCGCCGGTGCGCTGGTGCCACTCGTTCACCGCGGCCGCGAAGTCGGGCTTCGGCGCGAGCGGCACTTCCTCCTCGAGCGGGGGCCCGAGCGCGTTCATCGCTGCCAACACCACGTCTTTGCGCTGTTTCAGAGGGAGCGCCGAGATGGTCTCCGGCATGATCGGCGAACCGACCCAGATGTCTTGCGCGCCGTGGCCCACCGGGAACTCGATGCGCTCGGTGAGCGGCTGCACGGGCAGGCCTCCGACGAAGCGCACCGGCACGATGGGCGCGCCCACCGCCAGCGCCATGTCGATGAACGCCGAGCTCATCTTCACCACCGGTTGACGGCCGGAGAGCGAGCGCGTGCCCTCGACGTGAACCATCACGTTTTTTCCCGCAGTGCGCATCTCCTCGCCGAGCTCCGACACGATGCCCAGCAGCGCCGCTTTGTCGTCGCGATCGAAGTAGGTGATGACGCGCGGGTCGACCACTCCGGGGTAGCTGAAGCACTGCTGAATCAAAGTGCCGAGCCAGCTGGTGCGGTGCTCCGCCTTGGCCAGCGTCACCGTGGGCGTGCCCGAAAGCGCCGACATGATGACGCTGAACATGAGTGACTCGATGCCGACCTGGTGGTTGCCGACGTAGAGGCAGCTCCGCCCGTGCACGCGCGCGAACGCGTCGGGGTCTGCCAGCACCACGTCGCCGACGAAGCGCTGAATGAGGCCGTAGTACACGTCTTCCACCGGCCACGAGCCGACACCGAAGCGGGTCGACCAGTACGCGCGCACCGCTGAGAGGTCTTGCACCGGAGGCGCCGCGTCGCGCACCTGCACCTCGGTCTCCGTCGCCGCGACTTCCAACGGGTGGAGGCGCAGCGGCCGCACGTCGGCGCGGGCGCCACGTTCGTCGACGGTCACCAGCGCGGGGTGCACGAAGGCGCGACGAGACACGTGCTCCTTCTCCGCCACCAAGCGCAGCAGCTCGCCGCGCTTCGAGGGTTGAATGCCGTAGATGCGGCCCAGGTTGCCCGGGAGCCAGTCGCTCTCGCGGAGCGTGCGCTGCGTCAGCTTGGTGGTGGTGCCGTCGAATGACGACAGCGCCACGCCTTCGGTGAATTGCCGGTCGCGCAAGAAGCGGCGGCGGGCCTCGCGCGGCGCCTGGCCGATGGGGCCCTTGGGCAACAGCACCTCCACCAGGCGAAAGGCGACGGCCACGCGGCCCTCGACGAGGAGCTGCACGTCGAACGAGGGGAAGCGCGGGTCTCCGTCGAAGCCGGCGAAGCGCACCTCGAGCTGCACGGGGCCGGAGGTCGGCAGCGGCTCGTAGCGGTGCAGCCACGACAGCCGGTACGGGTAGCCGACGACGTCTTTCGAAATCTCCGGCGACCAGATGGAGAGCGCGTCGTGCGGAATGGCGTGCGTCGCCGCGTCGAGCAGGCCTTGGTTCCACGTACCGTGCGGAACGGTGCCGGCCTCCGCGCGCAGCGTGGCCGACGCTCCGGTGGGGCCCATTCGCAGCTCGGTGAGGTACTGGAACGCGGGGCCGTGGAAGAGCGCGCCCGAGGCGTACGGGTTCGGCGCGACGGCCGCATCGGCCAGCGGCTTCAGCGGCGCGGGAGCAGGAGGTGGCGGCGTGGTGTGCACCGTGCCTGACGCGACCGGCTCGAAGCGCGAGAGCGAGGGATCTGCCGACTCGCGCCAGGCGGAGAAGGTCGCCGCGTGGGCGTCTCCGTCTCGTTCCACCTCGGTCTGCACGCGCAGCGCGTCGCCGGGGAAGGGGAGCCAGCGGCGCACCTGCATGCCCGAGATTCCCGTGACGGCCAGTCGCGTCTCACGTTCCACCGCGCCCGCGAGGCGGTCGACCATCGACATCATCGGCAGCGCCGGCAAGGTCCACGTCGGGCGGTGGTCGCTGAGCCAGGTGTCGCGCGACGGGTCGAGCACATCTTCCGAAGAGGACGACGAGGTCTCGCGCTTCGGTTGGGGCGGCTTCTGCGGCGAAGGCGGCGGGCCCTCGACGATGCGCATGCCCAAATTCTTCGCATGGTAAATGCGCTTATTATCGACCCAGAGCCAGCCCTCGGCGATGACGTAGCGGCCCTTGGCGTCTTCGCCGATTTCGGTGATCTGAATCTCCGAGCCGATGAGCTTGTTCTTCGGCGTCACCTGGCCGCGGTACTTCCAGGTGATGGGCGTGCCCAACATGATGGGCTCGAAGCGCGGGTTCTTCAGGCCCTGGCCCATGCCCTTCTCGAGCATGAAGAACTGCACCAGCTGGCTGATCGCCTCGATGCCGAGGGAGCCGGGCTGCACCGGGTCTTGGAAGAAGTGGGCCTTGAAGAACCACTCGTCGACGTCGACGGTCTTCTCCGCGCGCAGGTAGCCGAGCTTCTTCTCGCCACCCTCGGGCCAGAACCCGGTGACGCGGTCGAGCATCAGCAGCATCTCGCCGGCGAGGCGCAGCGTGCCGTCGCAGTACTTCGCGGGGCGCTGGGTGAGGTCGACGAGGTAGTCGCTCTTCGCCGCCAGCCGCGCACGTTCAGGCTCCGACGCGGGCAAGCCGACCTGGTTCTCGAACGCTTCTTTGGGGAAGAAGCCGAACACGGTCTTCATGTCGAAGACGCGCGTGTCGCCGATGAAACACTCGACGTCGAAGCTCTCGATGATCATCCCCGCGCTCTGCGAGATGGAGAGCAGCTTCACCTTGGTGCGGAACGTGCCCGCGCCGGGGAGAATGTCGATGGTCTGCGTGCCCGTGCCGTCGAGGTTGCGGAACAGCAGGTCGACGTCGGTGGTCAACGCGCTGCCTACGTACGAGGCGAGCCAGCCGCACGGCTGCAGCGCCGCTTCCATCAACACGCAGAAGGGCATCGTCGCGTGGCCGTTCTGCTCGAAGTACCACTGCTCGACGGGCAGGTCGTACTCCACCTCGACGGTCGTACCGGCCTTCATACCGCCGATGGGGCCGTCGAGCTTCGTGATGCGCGACATGAAGTGGTACGGCGGGCCTGGGAGCCGAGCCGCGCGCCGCGTGCCGTCGAACCGCGCGTAGAACGGCCCGAACGCCGATGACGGAGGCCCCCACGCGCACGCCAGCAGCGAGTGGTAGTCGAACGCGAACCCGTCGACCACCGCCACCGGCTTCGGCTCTTTGTAGTTCAACAAACCGCTCAGCTGTTGCAGCGGCACGAGCTCGCCCGTCAGCTGCGAGGCCGCGGGGCGCTGGTGCTTCCACGTCTCCATGGGCCAGTCGGGCACGAGCTGCAGGCCGACGCGCTTGGCGTGAAAGGCTTTGCGGCCATCGACGGTGCACAACAGGTCGGCCCACACCGTGGGAATCGGGCCTGCGCTCACTTCGGAGACGAAGACCTCGTATACGAGGTGTTTGCTCTGCGGCGTCACCTGCCCGCGGCAGCGCATGGGGTACTTCGTGTCGGGCACCGGCTCGAAGCGCCACGAGTCGCGCTCGATGGTGAAGCCCAACCCCGCCAAGTAAATCGACATCGCCTGAAGGCAGCCCTCGAACATCAGCGTGCCCGGCATGCACGGGTCGTTCTTGAAGTGGCCCTCGAAGAACCAGTCGTTCGGCGTGACCGGCGTTTCCGCGCGCAGGTAGCCGCGGCCCCACGGACCGCCAGTGGGGTTGAACTCGGTCACCTCGTGCAGGAACTGCATCTTCTTCGCGGTGATCTTCGGCGAGCGCACGTGCGCCTGCGTCAGCTCCCA
>JAEUJT010000231.1 GCA_016793525.1 Archangium sp.
CGTGTCGCAGGCCATGGTCAGCCTCGGCACCCGCGTCACCGAGCTGCGCGACCAGGTCACCACCCTGCGGGTGGAGGGTACCCAGCGGTGAGTGCAGCGCGCGCCCGCGCCGGTGTGGAAGATCGCGGTGAAGCACCGGTGGTCTCCTGCGCCTCCGGTTCTGCGCTCGCCGCTCCGCGCCAACAGCACGTCTTCACCGAGCGCGGACGGCCTGCAGCGATGATGTTGAAGTTCGCCCACCTCGGCACGGCGCCGCGCGCCGCTCCGCGTGAACGGCTCATCACGTCGCGCTCGGAGGGCACGCAGCGATGATGTCGGATGTCTCCCACGCCGGCGCGGAGCGGCGCATCGAGGTGCTGGTGGCCTCATGTGCCTCTGGCGCGGCGCTCACCGCGTTGACGGTCGCGCTCGACGACGACAGCGCGCCGGTGCGCCAGCGAGCGGTGCAGCTGGCCGCGCAGCACCTGTCGCCCGAGACGCTGGTGAGCTTCATCGGCGCGAACCAGCCCATCACCCGGCGCGCCTCGGCGATGGAGGCGCTGGTGTCTCAAGGGCGTCGCGCCGTGCCCGCCCTCATTTCCGGAGCGAACCGCGACGACACTGACGTCGCGCTCTTCAGCCTCCTCACCCTGGGGCGCATCTCCTCGCTCGACGCTCTGCGCACGCTGACCGCCTTCGCCGTGCACGCGGACCGCAAGCTCGCCCAAGGCGCCATCGAGGGCCTCGGTACGCTCGGCGATGCCGCGGCCACCCCGGTGCTGCTGCGCGTGCTCGAGACCGACGCCTGGCTCACGTTCGGCGCGCTGGTGGCGCTGGGTCAGGTGGGCGACGAACGCGCCATCGGCCCCTTGGAGAAGCTGGTGCGCCACGACGCGTACGGCCTGCTCGCGGGGGAGTCGTTGTCGCTCGTGCGCATTCGCCTCGCTCGCCACGGAGCGCGCCATGGTTGAGGCGTCGGCGCGCCAGGCCTTCAGCCCCGACGTGCTGCGTCGTTTCGGCGACGTCATTCGCGAGCGCTTCGGGCTGGCGCAGACCGCGCGCCGCGAAGACGGGCTCGAGCATCGCCTCACCACCGCGATGAAGTTGGCCAACGCGGAGCACGAAGATCCAAACACGTTCGTTCGCCGCCTCGCCTCCGCGCCCGAGCGCTCGACGGAGTTTCAGGCCGCGGCCGACGCGGTGCCGAACCAAGAGACGTCGTTCTTTCGCGACGCTCAGCAGCTCGAGGGCGTGGTGCGCACGTTGGTGGCGAAGCGCTTGGCCACGGCGGCCCCCGGCGACGTCGTGCGCGTGCTCTCGGCCGGCTGCGCCACGGGCGAAGAGGTCTACAGCTTGGCCATGTTGCTCCACGAGGCGCTGGCGTTCATCGGCGGCCCGGCGCTGGAGGTGTGGGGCCTCGACGTCTCGCCTGGGGCCGTCGCGCACGCGGTGGCGGGCCGCTACCCGGTGGCGGTGCTGCAGCGCTCGGGCGATGGCCCGGTTCAGTGGAGCCGCGGCTTCTTCCGCGAGGTGAACGGCGTGCTCGAGGCGCGGCCCTTCCTCCGCGCCACCGCCCGCTTCGTGCAGGGCAACCTGATGTCTCCGGAGACGCTCGAGCGCCTGGGCCGCTTCGAGGTGGTGTTGTGCCGCAACGTGCTCATCTACTTCGACGCCGAGACGTTGCCGGCTGCGATGCGAGCGCTGCGGTCGCTGTTGGTGCCGGCCGGCGCGCTCGTGCTTGGCCGCGCCGAGGCGTCGCGTGGTGAAGGCCATGGCCTCGAGGCGCTGCGGCAGGGCGACCTGTGCTGGCTGGTGCGCTCCGACGTGGAGGTGGCCGCGTGACGCTGCCCGCCCCCATTCGCGTGCTGTTGGTCGACGACTCGCCTTTCGTGCGGCGCGCGTTTCAGCGGGTGCTGCGCGGCGCGGCGGGCGTCAGCGTGGTGGGGGAGGCGAGCGACGGCAACGAGGCGCTCGCCGCGTGCAAGACGTTGAGCCCGCACGTGGTGGTGCTCGACATCAGCATGCCGGTGCTCGACGGCATCGAGACGCTGCGGCGGCTGCGGGCGCAAGCGCCGAACATCGCGGTGGTGGTGGTGAGCGGCGCGGTGCAGCCGGGCGCAGAGGCGACGCTGACGGCCATCGAGCTCGGCGCGGTCGACTTCATCGACAAGACGTCGGTCTCCGCGATGCGGCTGCACGAGCTGGCCTCGGAGCTGCTGATCAAAATTCGCGGCGCGGCGGCGGTCGGCGCGGCGGGCTCGACGGTGCGGGTCGTCGCGGCGCCCCACGCGGTGGAGCTCCCC
>JAEUJT010000233.1 GCA_016793525.1 Archangium sp.
CCGTCAGCTGCGGCGAGTCGAGCTTGTTCAGGTTGATGCGCTCTTCTTCATCGGTGATGACGGTGTCGAAGCAGCCGGTGAACGTGCCGAACGAGCGCTTCGACTGCGCCGACGCGAGCTCGGGCATCTCGTCGTCGAATGCGAACTTCTTGCTCGACTTGATGGGCGCGAGGCCGGGCGGGGTCTTGCCGTCGTCTTCGACCACCATCGCCGACAGCATGTGGCAGTCGATCTTCGCCATGCGCCAGAGCTGAATGCTCATCGTCTGCGCGGTGGCCCCTTGCGGTTGCGCGCCGCCCTGCGCCCCGAGGAGCCCGCCCAAGAGCCCGCTCAAGTTGGGCAGCTGAATCGCGTCGAGCTGCTTCTGGAAGTGGAGCATCAGCCGCGCGAGGCCGATGCCGCTCTTGGCGAGGTAGTGCGCGCGCAGCTCGTCGCGCTGGTTCGCGGCGAGGCGCAGCTCGACGACAGAATTGTACCGGACCTCGTTGGCCACCAGCGCCAGCACGGCGAGGCCGACCAGCACGAGCAGCATGGCGATGCCGCGCTCTCGAGGGCGGGCGGTGGCCGGGCGGCGCGCGCTCACTGGTACCTCGAGAATTCGGAGTTCAGCATGATGCGGGTCTGCGTCGTGTAGCGCGCTTCTTTGCCGAACTCGTCTACCGCGGTGACCGTGATGCGCACGCGGGTCGGCAGGAGCGAGCGCTTCTCGGCGCGGCGCGTGTCCCACTCGTCTTCCCACTTCTTCTGCTCGCTGTTCCAGTATTGGAACTCGATCTTCCGGGCGCCTTCAAAGAGCACGTCTTCGGTGCCGCCGCGGTCGAGGCGCTCTTCGAGAATGGCCTTCTCGCGGCGCATCACATCCATTCGCCCGCGGGCCTTCGAGTCGGTCGATGCCTTGAGCGAATATTCGACGACCATCTGGTCGGACTCTTTGGCGTCGGTGTACAGGCGTTGGTGCGCGAGCGAGGTGAAGGTGAGCTTCTCTCGCTCTCCGATGAAGTTGGTAGGGCGGTCGAACGCGTCGCGATAGCGCTTCGAGTCGTAGCGGTCGCTGATGTAGGCGGCGGCGACCTCGCGCACCATGCGGCTCATGCAGGCGCGCAGCATGCGGTATCGTTCTGACTGCGATTCGATGATGTCTTTGTTGGCGATGGTGGTGTTGAACGACACGCCCACCACGACGCCGATGAACGCGGTGATGCCGATGGCCACCACCACCTCGACCAGCGTGAAGCCGCGGGCCTGTCGCCGAACACGGGCGTTCACTTGAAGATGCCCTGGCGCTGGAGCAGCGCGCGCTGGTTTGGCGGGAGATTGCCCAGCCCACCGGGAACCAAGGCGCCCGCCGCTGCGGCTGCACTGCCGTTTTGACCGGCCATGACCAACGGAGTGCCGTCGACGGGGTCGACGAAGCCATTTCCATTCGGTGCTTGCTTGGGGTTGCTGACCGGCACGCCGTTGTCCGCGCGCACCCATTGCTGGGTTGGAGGAGCTCCGTTCGCAGCCGCCACCGCCGCCGCGCCGCCGTTTCGATCGGAGCCAGGGCCCATGCTCACGATGTGCGTGGCCAGGTCGATGCTTTCGGTGAGCTTGCCTTCTTTCCAACTCACCGTGAGATGCACCTCGCGAACTGACTTCTGCAATTTGTCCACCATTTGCGTGAACTGGCCCTGCATCAGCCCGGCCATGGGGCCGAGCGCGCCGGCCAGACCGCCACCCGGACCCTGCGCCGAAGGGTTGGCTCCACCCCCACCGAGACTGCCGAGCAAACCGCTCAGCATGCCTCCACCCTCTTCACCCTCACCACCCATGGGAATGTTGAGCAGTGCACCGATGAGTTGATCTGGCGACAGCCCATTCGTCTTGGGAACGATGATCTTCGAGCGCCACTTAAACGAGGGGAAGCCTTCGTCGGAGAAGTCTCCGGAGTCTTCGTCGTCGTCGGCGTTGAGCGGTTTGTCGTACAGCTCTTGCTCGATGTCGGTCATTTTCGAGCGGGCCAGCAGCGTCGCCACCGTGAGCTTCTTCGCGTACACGTGTGAGACGACGGCCTGGGAGTTGATGTCGAGAATCGCGACCAACGACACGGCCAAAATGGCGAGCGCCACCACAACTTCGAGCAAGGTGAACGCGCGCGGGGCTCTCATGACCGCGGGACCTCGAGCCGCTCGCCGTGAATGACTGTCTTTCCAGTGAGTGGTGACACCGTCAGCGTCCACACGTTGGAGCCCTGGGCGACCCACACCTGCGAGCGCTCGGTGAACCCCTGAGGGAAGAAATACATGTACGCGACGCCCGAGGTGACCTTCTCTCGCTGCTTCGCGGTCCACACTTCGATGGCGACGTTCGAGGGGAGCTGGCGCTGGGCGATCTCTTCGCTCTCGAAGTCGGTGAACTTCGAGGCGTCGTCGACGCGGTTCTTCTCGCGCTCCTGCAATTCTTGCAATGACGGCGCGTCGTCGCTGTCCATTCTGCGAAAGCGCTTGTCGTCGGCGAGCTTGTCTTTGCCTTTGCGCTTGGCGTCGGTCGCGGCCTTGAGCTCGTCGTCGCGCTTGGCGGCGGCGGTGACGCCCGACTTCGCGCACTCGGCTCTCCAGGTCGTGACGCCGTCTTCATCGCGTGGCCCGGGAATCTCGAATACAAGCCGGCAGGTTTTCCCAGTGAGCGCGGCGGTGTCATAGAGATTGCGAATGACGCCGGCGAGCTCGGTGCTCGCTTCTTTCGCGCGCGCACCGGTGAACGCACCCACGCCAAAGACGACCGCGGCGAACATCACGACCACGATGGCGAGGGCCACCGTGAGCTCGATGAGCGTCAGCCCGCGGGGGGCCGTCTGGCGGGGCGCGCGGCTCATTGTTTCTTGCCAGTATCCTTGCTGGAGATGTCTTCGTCGGTGTCAGCGCCGCCGGGGGTGCCGTCACGGCCGTACGAGATGATGACCGGTTTGCCGCCCTCATTCATGTAAATGTATTCTTTGTCCCACGGGTCGGTCGGCGTCTTGTCGAAAATCTGCGCGTCGACCAGCGCCTTCAAACCGGTGCCTGTGTCGGGGTAGTTCCCCTTCTTCGCGTAGTACGTCTTGAGCCCGGTCATGATGTTGCCGATGTCCATTCGGGCGCGGTCTTGTTTGGCCTTGTCGAGCTGCGGGATGACCGCGACGCC
>JAEUJT010000247.1 GCA_016793525.1 Archangium sp.
GAAAGACCTGGCCGAGGTGCTCTCCGCGGTGCCGAGCGCGGTGGTGCAAGACAGCGGCGGCGCGGGCCAGCGCAAGACGGTGTCGCTCCGCGGCGCGGCACCCAACGCCACTCTGGTGCTGCTCGACGGCGTGCCGCTCGCTGGCCCGGGCATGGCGATGGACCTCGGGCGTGTTCCACTGGGCGCGCTTCGCCGCGTCGATGTGCTCCGTGGAGGCGCGTCGTCGCGTTACGGCCCGGGCGCGATGGGCGGCGTCATCAACCTCGTCACCCTCGCACCAGAGGGCCGAAGAGTCTTCGCCGAGACGTCGTTCGGCAGCTTCGGCACCGCCCGGCTCCAGGCGGGAGGCGCCGCGCCGGTGCTCGGAGGCGACGCGCTGGTGGCCCTCCACGGCCTGCGCACGCTGGGCGATTTCGGCTTCGACTACGACGCCCAGCCCACGCTCGAGGGCCCGCTCGAGCGGCTGCCGCGCGCGAACAACCACGCGCTCCAGGGCGGAGGCCTCCTCCGCTACCGGGCGCGGGTGCTGGGCGGCACGGTCGACGTGCTGGGCGAAGGCCTGGCCGAGACCCGCGGCCTCGCCGGCACCGCCTTCAACCCCACGCCCGACGCCACCCAGCAGACCGGGCGCGGCACGCTCTCGGCGCGGCTGCTGCGGCCGTTTCTCACCTCGGGCGAGCTCTCGGTGCTCGCCTGGAGCCGCCTCGACGACACCACCCTGCGCGGCAGCCCCTTCGGTGGTACCGCGTTCTCCCAGCTGGAATCGTCGTTCGGTGCGGAGGTCATGGCCTCTCAGCTGGTGGCGTCACGGCACGGGCTGACCGCGCTCCTCTCCGCGGGCGGCGACTTTCTGCGCGAGCCCACCGGCCGCGACCCGTCGTGGGGTCGCTTCGGAGTGATGTTGGCCGACGAGGTGACGCTGCTCGACGGCCGCGTCTCCCTCCTCGGCGCGGCGCGGGTCGACGTCACCGGGCCCTTCGCGGTGGTGTCTCCCAAAGCGGGGGTGACCGCCCAGCTGCCCGCGTCGCTTCGCGTCTCGGCCAACGTGGGCCAAGCAGCGCGGGCGCCCAGCTTCGTCGAGCTCTACGTGGTGCAGGGCACCTTGAGCCCCAACCTCACCCTGCAGCCAGAACGCGCGCTCACCGCCGACGCGACCCTCGCTTGGAGCCACCGGCGCGGCAAGGCCTCGGTCACCGGCTTCGGGGCGCTGTACGACAACCTCATCTCCTACGAGTACTACCCGCCGGCGCTGGCCAAGCCGTACAACATTCAAGGCGCGCGGGTGGCGGGCGTGGAGGTCGAGGCGTCGGCCACCCCCTGGCCCTGGCTCGAGGCGACCGCGAGCTACACCCTGATGGGCACCCAGAACCTGCGCGGCGACCCGCGGTACTTCGGCAAGGCGCTGCCCAACCGGCCACAGCACCGGCTCGCGGCGCGGGTGGTGGGGGGCGTTCCACTGCTCCACGGCCGCGCGGAGGTGGCGGCGCAGAGCGCGCAGTTCCTCAACCGCACCGAGACACTTTCGGCCCCGGCGCGCGCGTTCATCAACCTGGGCATCGCGACGACTCCATGGAAGAACCCGTCACTCACCGTGTCGCTCGACGTGAAGAACCTTCTCGACGTGTCGAGCTTCGATCTCGATGGATATCCACTCCCGCCGCGCGCCGTGTCCATCGCGCTCGCCGGCGCGTGGGATTTTGGGAGCCGTCCATGACGTCTGTGTCTGTGCGCAAGTCGTTGCAGTGGGTGCTGTTGGCCGGCCTGGCGGCGGTCTCCACGGGGTGCCCCACCACCGACATCGTCTGCAAGCCGGGCACGAGCCGCTGCGGCAACGGCTGCGTCGACGCGGTGCGCGACCGGCGAAACTGCGGCGCCTGCGGGGTGGCCTGCGCCACCGGCCAGGTGTGCGAAGCCGGAGCCTGCGTGTGCCAAGAGGCCTCGACCTCGTGCAACGGCACCTGCGTGGTGGTGGCCTACGACACCGCCAACTGCGGCGCGTGCGGCGCGGCGTGCGCGGCCGGCCAGGTGTGTGAAGCGGGCCAGTGTGGAGCGGCGTGCACCGCGGGCACCTCGGTGCGCTGCGGCGACTCATGCATCGACGTGACGAGCGACTTCGCCAACTGCGGCGGCTGCGACCAGGGCTGCCAGACCGGCCAGGTGTGCCGCGCCGGCACGTGCACCTTCGACCTGGTGGCCGCGTGCTTCAGCTCGGGTGAGGTGACGGGGTTTCGCGCTACCACCGGCCAGCGCGGCCCAGCCGCCGACGTGGGGAACGGGCCGGGGTCGCTCGCGTCCTTCGGAGGGCGGTTGCTGAGCGCCGACGGCGTCGACCGGCGGCTCTACCAGGCGGCGCTGGCTCCGGGCGACGCCACGTACCGGCAGCTGGCGCGCTTCAACCGCACCGGCGCGGTGCCGAACCAGGTGCTGGTCGATGAGCCCTTCGTCTACGTGGTGAATGCCGAGTCGGGCACGCTGCAGGTGCTCGAGCGCAACGCGGCGTTGAGTGGACCCGACATCGGCACGCTCGACGCGGGGGCCGAGGGCGCGCTGCCGCTGGCCACGGTGGCCGAGCTGGTGTTGGGTATGAACACCTACCCCCAGGCCATCGCCAAGCTGGGCACGACGCTGTGGGTGCCGCTCTACGGGGGCTTCGGCGCCGGCGCGGCGCAGGCGGGGCAGCGCATCGCGCGCATCTCGGTGGCGGATCCACGCGCGCCGGTAAAGGTGGGCGAAATCGACTTGGCGACGCTCGACTTGAAGCCCTTCGACGGCGGCGTCGCGGCGGCTCGGCCGTGGTCGGTCACCACGCTGGGCGGCGCGGTCTACGTGGCCCTCAACAACCTCGAGCCGTCGACCTACCAGCCCGCGGGCCCAGGCCTGGTGGCGCGCATCGACCCGGCCACCAACGCGGTGTCGCTCATCGACCTGGGGGCCGACACCTGCCTCAACCCGCAGTGGATCGCCCCGCTCGGTGACGGGCTGGCGGTGAGCTGCGGAGGCCAAGCCGAGTACACCCCGAGCTTCTCCCTCGCCGGGACGCGGCACGCCGGCGTGGTGCGGTTGAGCGCTGCGGGCCAGGTGACGGCGAGCTGGGCGCCGACGTGCCCGGCTGGATCCGACCTGCCCGACGGCGGCACCACGTGCCCGCCGATGTTTCCCGGGCGCTTCGCGGTGCTCGAGGGGCGCCTCTACCTGGGCGACCAGAACGCCGGGCGCATCTACGTGCTCGACACCGCCGACGGAGGGCTGGTGGAGCTCCGCGGCCCGCTTGGCTCACAAGGCTCCGCGATTCTGGCCTGCACCCCGTCGCCAGTGACGGGCGTCGCCAACGTGGCTGACGTGCTGGCGCTCCCGTAGCGCGCTAGGGTGCGGTGAATGGCCTCTCGCATCGAGCGCACCACCACGTCGTCTGGCACGCAGCGCGCCACCCAGGCCCCCGCCACCGCTGAGACCACCAAGGCCAAGGCCGCGGCGTCTGCCGCGAAGACGGCCCCCTCGACCACCACCGCGCCGAAAGACGGAATGGGCCGCACGGTGACGTCTGAGCTGAAGCGCATTCAGCCCGACGGAAAGCCGGTCTCTTCGTCGGCCTCGCCTGACGCGCTCTGGTCCGACGCCGGCGAGGTGCTGCCGTCGAAAGAGGCCTGGGCGGCGCAGTCACCCAAGGCGAAGAAGGCGCGCCTCGAATCGCTCGAAGCCGAGCGCGACGCGCTGGCGAACAAGGTCGAGAAGCGGGTGAAGGTGCTGCAGGGCAAGTGGCAGCGGGTGCGCACGTCGTCGAAGGGCGAGGCGCTCCGCGACTACCAAGAGCACACCAACCGGCTCGGCAAGCGCGCGGCGAAGTCGCTCGACTCGACGCTCGACTCGGTCGAGTCGCTGCAGCGGCGCATCAACACCCTGCGCGTCAAGGCGGCCTCGCTGGAGCGCACGCGCAACGCGACGCCCGATCAACTCAAGGAGCGCCAGCTGGTGGCGAACCAGCTGCGCGAGCTGCAGAAGCAGCAAGACGAGGCGGTGCGCAAGGCGGTGGCGCTGGTGGAGAACGAAGGCCTCACCCTCGACCTGTTCGCGCACGTCGAGCACGCCATCGACCCCGACGCGCCGTTGGTGGGGACCGGCCAGGCGCTGCTCGACCAGGTCGAGCGGCTGGTCGAGCTCACCCGCTTCATCACCTCGGTGCTGGAAGACACGCCCGCCCTGGCGCTCGAGAAGGCCGAGGCGAAGAAGCTGGCGGCGCGGGTGAGCGAAGCGCGCCTCGAGCACGAGCGGCGGGAAGAGCGCGTGATTCGGAAGGCGCGCTCCGAGCGCCAGCGCGGCGTACGACTGTAATCAACTCCCAATCGGCGACCGTTCACGTCAGGCGGGGTGGCACCAAAGAGGGAGGCCCCCGCCGAATGACCGCGCGCGCCGAGTCGACCGCCACGCTCAACGCAGAACCTTGAACACCCGCTCGTCGCCCTGGCGCAGCTCGACCAGGGTATTCGCCGGCACGTTGCGGAACGTCTGCGTCGTGCCGGTCGCGTCGGGCCAGCGAACAGTGACCTCATCGGCGCCGGTGCACCCCGCCAGGCCGACGTGCAGCACCAGGTCGTTCTGCATGCCGAAGTGCCCGTACCCGCCGCTCACCTCTCGGGTGAACGTGCGGCCCTGGGCCTTCACCGTCACCTTCGCCCCGACAGCGGAGCGGTTCGCGGTGGTGCCGTTGCCCTGCAAGCGCAGCTCGAGCCACGCGCCGGCGGGGGCCACGTTTTCGTAGAGGTGCACTTCGCGGGAGCTCCACGACATGCGGCAGTCGCGCGCGGTGCTGCTGCCCACCACGAGGTCGAGGTCGCCGTCGCGGTCGAAGTCGGCCACCGCCAGGCCCGCGGCGCACGGGTGCTTCACGCCCCACGCGGCCGCGACCTCTTCGAACGACACGTCACCCTTCTGCCGGAACACCAGGCTGTACTGGTCGGGGTAGTCCGACGCCCCCACCACCACGTCGAGGCGCCCGTCGTTGTCGAGGTCGCCGCCGGCGGCGTTGATGCCGCCTTCGTTCCAGTCGCGCGTCACGTGTGGCCAGACCATGCCGGTCGTCGCGTTGCTCAACCGGGAGAACGTCGGCGAAGCGTCGGTCGTGGCGTTGAGCAGCAGCTCGCTCGAGTCCGAGCCCACGCCCGCCCACCAGTGGTGAATCATCGCCGTGTAGAGGTCATTTTTGCCGTCGCCGTTCACGTCGCCGCACCAGGTGGTGAAGCCGTTGCCGTTGGCGCGCCACGGTTGATCGTCGGCCCCTTCGTTCCACGAGGCGCCCGCAGGCGTCGGGCACTGAATCGCCGGAGGGCCGACGCCGGCGCACTGCGGCTTGCTCGGAAACTGCACGCAGAAGCACTTGAAGTTCTCGTTGTCGGCGTACGTGACGTTGTCATCGCCGCCGAAGCCCGAAGCGCGGCCGACCTCGTCGAACACGCCGAGCCCGTTGTTGACGTGCAGCAGGTTCGACTGCCGGCCGTAGGCGGTCACCATCAGCTCCGGCGCGCCGTCGTCGTTCAGGTCGCACGCGGTGATGCCGTACGACGGGCGGTGGTTGGTGAACGCCGCGTACCCCGACTCGGTGGTGGTGAGGTTGGCCGGCCCAGTGCCGTCGGAGAAGTGCCCGTCACCAGCGCCGCGGAACAGCCGCGCCTGGTACCCGGAGTACGAGTTCGGCGCGTAGTAGTACCCGACGTAGAGGTCGAGCTTGCCGTCGCGGTCGACGTCGGAGAAGGCCGCGCCGGTGGTGGGCAACGGCTTGTCGACAGCGCCGACGTCGGCCGGCGTGACGAGGCTGAAGTGGCCAGCGCCGTCGTTGAGCAGCAGCTCCGAGCGGTCGCCGGTGTCGACCAACGTGGAGCCATGGTACGTGGCCGAAAACGCGTCGAGGTCTCCGTCGTTGTCGACGTCACCGAAGATGGCGAACTGCGCCGACCGGTACTGGGTGTCGGAGCCGCCGCGCACCTGAAACAACCCCGCCTCGGTCTCGGGCACGAAGTGCCGCCGCGCCGTGCCCGGAATCGGCCGGTTCATCAGCTGGTAGACGAGCTTCACGCCGGCGTCGATGCCCTGCCGCTGGTTCGTCGCCAGCGAGTGCACGACGAGGTCGGGGTAGCCGTCGTGGTCGAGGTCGGCCACCGCCAGGCGGTTGCCCAGCACGTTGAGCCCCGCCTTGCCCAGGTCCCACGACTCGGTGGCGTCGATGAAGCGCCGGCCCGCGTCGACGGCCGGAGCCTCGGTGCAGGTGACCGCATCGGTCAGCGCCGGAATGACGTCAGGGTTGCCGGCGTCGTCTGGGCCTCCGTCGACGGGCTCAGGCTCGGTCTTGGTACAGCCGACCACCGCGACACACACCACCACCAGGCGAAGCATCATGCCCCGGGCGGTACTCCCACCGCGGGGGCTCGCGCAAGGGCCTCCCCTACGGGCAGATGACGTCGTTGTACGCGTTGGCGGGAACGCCCTGGGTCGCCGACTGCACCTCTCGACAGGCGCTGGCCGTGGTCACCGAGAGCGTGCAGCTCGAGACCCACCATGAGTCGATGCCCGTGTCGGTATCGACGTTGCCCGCGGCAGAGGCGAGGAAGGAGCCTCGGTTGCCCGTCACCACCGCGGCCGCCGTGCCCGTCGCGGTCCACCCCGAGTTGCAGATGGGGGCCGCCGGCAGCACCACCACCGTCGGGCTGGTGCCGCCGATCGCCGCCGGGTACCGAAAGGTGTCGACCCGGTAGCCGTGCGTGTCGACGCTCGTCGTCGCGACCGATGCTGAGGAGCGCAGCTGCCAGTTGGCGCCGCCGATGTGGTACGCGTACCGGTTGCCGCGGTCGGGTAGAAAGCCGATCAAGTTCATGGCGTTGGTGAAGGT
>JAEUJT010000283.1 GCA_016793525.1 Archangium sp.
GGTGTCGGGCAGCGCGGGAGCGGCCGCGTCACCGAACGTCGTATTTCCATCGGCGCTGTCGACGATGCCGTCGCGGTCCGTGTCGGGCCCGTCGCACACGCTGTCGCCGGTAGCGTCGGTGCAGCCAGACGCACCTTCGGCCAGGTCGGAGATGCCGTCGTTGTCGCTGTCGAGGTCGCGGAAGTCGGACACCCCGTCGCCATCGGTATCGCGAATCACCGCGTTGGGCATGCCGAGGCCGCGGAGGTCCAACGTGCCGGAGTCAGCCGCCGTCTCGAGCGCGTCGCAGAGGCCATTTGCGCCCACGCCGGCGGTGCACGGGAGCGTGCCGTCGCTGTTGCCGCTGAGGGTGTGGCCCGCCTCCACCGCGTCGTCGACGCCGTCGTTGTCGCTGTCGAGGTCGCGGAAGTCGGCGACCCCATCTCCATCGGTGTCGCGCGGCGTGCCGTCGGCGGCGCCGTCGCCGTTGAAGTCGGGCGTGCCGGAGTCAGCCGTCGTCTCGAGCGCGTCGCAGTAGCCGTTGGTCCCGAAACCGCCCGCGCAGGTGAGTCGTCCACTCGTCGCGCCGGTGCCGAAGCGGTGGCCACTTTCGATGATGTCGGGAATACCGTCGGCGTCGCTGTCGAGGTCCTTCGCGTCGGGCACGCCGTCGCCATCGGTGTCGGCGTTGGCAGGACCTTCAGCGGTGTCGAGCAAGCCGTCGTTGTCATCGTCGAGGTCGACCGAGTCGGCGATGCCGTCACCGTCGGTGTCGATGAGCACGCAGGTCCCGGCGGTCCCTTGCGACGCGTCGCACACTCCAGAGGCGCACGAGGTGTTGCCCGTCTCGCCGGGCGCAGTCGCGTTGCACGGCCGGCCCGCCTCCACCAGACACGTCGCGCCGCAGCCATCGCCCGCGGTGCGGTTGCTGTCGTCGCAGCCCTCGCCCGCCTCGAGCACGCCGTTGCCGCACGAGTTCAAAGGCGCGCAGACCGTCGACGCGCACAGCCCGCTGGAGCACGACGCCGCTCCCACCAGGCCCGGCGTGGCCGCGTTACAAGTGCGGCCGTTCTCCACCAGGCACGCGGAGGAGCAGCCGTCGCCAGAGGTGGCATTGCCGTCGTCACAGCCCTCGGCGGCGTCGATGGTGCCGTTGCCGCACGCGTTGGCGACTTCACAGAGGGGAGGCGTGTTGGTCGCGTCGCACACACCCGTCGCACACGAGGCACCTCCCGTCGCGCCAGACGCATTCGTGTTGCAGCTGGAGCCCGTCTCCACCAGGCACGTCGCGGAGCAGCCGTCTCCCGCGGTGGTGTTGCTGTCGTCGCAGCCTTCACCGACGTTCAGCACGCCGTTGCCGCAGCTCGCGCGGCAGCTGCCCGGCGCTCCGGCGGTGAGGTCGCACGCGTTCGCCACACACGACGCGGCGCCAGTGAGGCCAGGAGCGGTGGCGTTGCAGGCCCGGCCCGTCTCCACCTTGCAGGTCGACGCGCAGCCATCGCCGTTGGTGGTGTTGCCGTCGTCGCACCCTTCGTTCGCCTCGAGCGCGCCGTTGCCGCAGGTGTCGGCGGGGGCGCAGCGGTTGGGCGAGACGAGCGCGTTGCACACGCCGCTCGCGCACGAGGGGCCATTCAACAGGCCAGGTGCGGTGGCGTTGCAGGTGGAGCCATTCTCCACCTTGCACGCCGTGGAGCAGCCATCGCCGGTGATGGTGTTGCCGTCGTCGCAGCCCTCGCCCGCCTCGAGCTTGGCGTTGCCGCAGGTGTCGGCCGCTTCACACGTCGGCGTCGCGTTGGTGGTGTCGCACACGCCGCTCGCGCACGACGCCTGATTGAGCGCGCCGGGGCCGGTGGTGACACACGCGCCGCCGCTCTCCACCTTACATGTCGCGGAGCAACTGTCGCCGGAGGTGGCGTTGCCGTCGTCACAGCCTTCGCCCGTCTCGAGCGCGCCGTTGCCGCAGGTGTTGGCGGCCTGACACGTATTGACGGTGCCGTTGCACACACCGCTGGCGCACGACGCGGAGCCGGTGAGGCCCGGCGTGCCGGTCGCGCAGGTCTGGCCGATCTCCACCAGACACGTCGCGGAGCACCCGTCGCCGGAGGTGGCGTTGCCGTCGTCGCAGCCCTCGCCCGCTTCCCGCACGTTGTTGCCGCAGCTGTTGGCCGCTTCACACGTCGGGGTGACATTGCTGGTGTCGCAGATGCCGCTGGCGCACGACGACGCTCCGGTGAGACCTGGAGTTCCAGTGGCGCACGCCACGCCGACTTCCACCAGACACGCGGCCGAGCAGCCGTCGCCGGAGGTGGTGTTGCCGTCGTCGCAGCCCTCGCCCGCTTCACGCGCGAAGTTGCCGCAGGTGTTGACCGCTTGGCAGACCGGCGTGGTGCCCGAGCTGTTGCAGACGCCCGTCGCGCACGACGCCGAATTCACCAGACCCGGAGCGGTGACGTTGCAGGTGCCGCCGGCCTCCACGAGGCAGGTGCTCGAGCAGCCATCGCCGCTGACCGCGTTGCCGTCGTCACACCCTTCGCCCGCTTCCCGCGCGCCGTTGCCGCAGGTGTTGGCCGCTTCGCAACGAGGTGACGGCGTGTTGGTCGCATCGCACACACCGCTGACGCACGACGGGCCATTGGTCAGACCTGGAGACGCGGCGTTGCAGGTGGTGCCGTTCTCCACCAAACACGCGGCGGAGCAGCCGTCGCCCGCGACGAGGTTGCCGTCGTCGCAGCCTTCGCCCGCTTCCCGCGCGCCGTTGCCGCAGGTGTTGAGCAGCTCACAGCGAGGCGACGGGGTGTGGGTGGTGTCACACCGCGCGGTCGCCACACATGACGCCGAGTCGAGCAGACCGGGCGCCGTCATGTTGCAGCTCGAGCTCACCTCCACCAGACACGCGGCCGTGCAGCCGTCGCCCGAGGTCGTGTTGCCATCGTCGCAGCCTTCGCCCGCTTCTCGCGTACCGTTGCCGCAGGTGTTGGCGGGCTCACACACCGGAATCGTCAAGGTGGTGTCGCACACCGCGGTGGCGACGCATGAAGCGGTCCCCGTCAGGCCCGGCGAGCCCATGTTGCAATTGAAGGTCGACTCGACGCGGCAGGCAGAGGAGCACCCGTCGCTGTTCGTCGTATTGCCGTCGTCGCAGCCCTCGCCCGCCTCGCGCACGTTGTTGCCGCAGGTATTGAGCGCCTCGCAGCGCGGTGACGGCGTATTGGTCGCGTCACAAGTCGCGGTGGCCACGCACGACGCCGTACCCGTCAGGCCCGGGCTGGAGGTGTTGCAACTCGAGCCCGCTTCCACCAGGCACGCGGAGGAGCAGCCGTCGCCGCTCGTGGCGTTGCCGTCGTCGCAGCCTTCGCCCGCCTC
>JAEUJT010000319.1 GCA_016793525.1 Archangium sp.
TGGGAGAGCGCCGCCAATACGTGGATTCGCTTCTCGTTGTCTTTGAGCTCGGCCTTGAAGGTCTCGAGGTCTGACAGCGCGGCGAGGCGGGCGTCTTCGTAGAGCGACCACTCCGCGGCGGAGAGCACCACCGGCACGTGCACGTCGGTGCGCGGAGGGAGTTGGGGCTCGACCTGGGCCTTCGTTCTCCGCAGGAGGAATGGCGCCAACGTCCGCGCCAGCGCGGGGCCAGCAGCGGGGTCGACACCGAGCTCGATGGGCGCGGCGAAGCGCTCGCGAAAGGCGCTCCACGGCCCGAACAACCCCGGCAGCACCGCAGCGAAAACAGCCCACAACTCGCCGAGGTGGTTCTCCAGCGGCGTGCCGGAAAGCGCGAGGGTGAAGTCACCCTTGAGCGAGCGCGCGGCCCGGGCTCTCTCGGTGAGCGCGTTTTTCAACGTGTGCGCCTCGTCGAACACGATGGTCGTGAAGCGGCGCTTCATCAGCTTTGGGAGGTCTCGGGTCAGCAGCCCGTAGCTCACCACCAGCACGTCTTTCGGGCCGAGCCGCTCGATGGCTTCAGCGCGATTCCCTACATCGGAGAGCACCGTGACGCGCAGCGACGGCGCGAACCGCTTCGCCTCGAGCGCCCAGTTGAACGCCACCGAGGTCGGCGCCAGCACCAGCGCGGGTCCGTCTGACGCGCGCCGGAGGAGAAAGGCCAGCGTCTGCACCGTTTTCCCCAGGCCCATGTCGTCGGCGAGCACCGCGCCGGACGTCCACTCCGCCAACCGCGCAAGCCAGGTGAAGCCCTCCCGCTGGTAGTCGCGCAGGGTGGTCTTCAGCCCGCGGGGGACGGCTGGCTCAGCGCTGTGGGCGTTCTCGAACCGAGCGAGCCGGGCCCTCCACGCCGCGGTGCCATCGACGCTGACCCCGGCCCGCTGGAGCGCGACGAGTGACGGCACCGCCGAGTCGCCGAGCTCCAGGCCGTGGCGGCCCTGACGGGTCTGCTCCGCGACGGGTTGGAGCAGCTCCTGAAGCGCCGCCTCCACCTCGACGAAGGTGTGCGCGTCGATGGAGACGAAGCGCTGCTTGCGTCGCACCGCATCGAGCAGGCGAGCCAGCGCCACACGTTCGCCGTGCACCGACAAGCCGCCGAGCAGCCCGAACCAGCCACGCTTCTGCTCGACGTTCACCTTCAGTGCGCCGGTGTTCACCCGCCCGGAGAGCAGGCGAATTTCGCTGCCCACCCACTCCAGCGCCGGCGGAGGCGTCATCGCTCGAGCAGCGGCCAGCACCTCCAACGCGCCCTGGGCGTCGTCGAAGTGAAAGGCCCACGGCGTCGGCAATGGCTGGGCTCTCCGCAGTGGCAGCGCACGGTGCATGGCCTCCGCCGCCGCGCGTTCTTCGCCCAGGTGCCGCACCGCGTGAACGGCCGTTTGCCCGCGACGAATGTGCACGTCGCGCGCGCCTTCGCCCGGCACCACCGACGGGCTGTCGGGCAATGGCTTGAGCCGGAGCTGGAGCCACACGCCGCCATCGGGTTGGGCCTCGAGCCGCAGCACCATCAGCAGCTGCGGAGGCACCTGGGTCCCCATCAGGCTCCGTGGAAGCGCGACCGGGACTTTCGTGGCCAAGCTCGAGAGCCGCTCCAGCAAGCGCTCATGGCTCTCGGGCGGAAAGGTCGACCCGTGGCGCGCCAACACGGCGTGCGTGGCATGAACGGCCGGAGTCACCTCCAACACGGTGAGGCGCCGTCCACCGGGTTCCCACAGCGCGAGGCCTTCATTGGCGCGTGCGCGGCGGAGGCGTTCAACCAGCGCCGCCGGCAGCGGGGTGCCATCGACACCCGGCGTGACGATGACCAGGCCCTGGCGGTTCTCCGCCACCAGCCCAACCGTCGCGCGCTCCACCTGCACGGCGACGGAGGGCTCGTCGCGGAGCGTCAGGTTCGTGAAGCCCACCAGCTCGAGCAGCAGCGCTTGCGAAGCGTGGCCTCCTGGCTCCGGCAGCAGGGCGGCGAGGCGCGCGTCGGTGGCGGAGAGCTGCGGCGCGAGCTCGTGCAGCAAATGATGGCGGCTCGCCTGCGCGGGTTGGCTCCGCTTGGTGCGGCGATCAACCCATGGGGTGATGTCGATGGCGCCCGTGTCGTCGACGCTGAGCCGCCACGAGACATCGAGATGGGTGGACTGCCCTGGGCGCTCTTCGAGGACGTGTTCGAGGGCGTCGAGCGCGCGCTCCCACGCGGGACGAAGCATCTCGTCGAGGGCCACAGCGAACGCGTCGGTGCACGGTTGTTTCAGCCAGACGAGCGTGGAGTCGATGGCCTCCAGCACGTGCACGCAGCCCACGTCACCGCAGGAGCACTGGGGGCGGATCTCCGACGGCGTGATGGTGAGCCGTGCCTCCGGGAGCGCGAAGCCGGTGCTGGCGCCGAGTGGCAGCTCCGAGCCGCGATGCTCCTTCAGCCGAAAGCGCGGAGGATCGACATCGACCTCCAGCCGCAAGACGCCGTGCACATCGCGGGGAGGCGTCGTGGAGGGCACCGTCGCTCGCACCGCCAGCAGCAGCGCGTGGAGCCGGTGCGTCCTGCCATCGACCGGTGGACGCAGCAGCTCAGGCAGCTGTGCGCTGGCGCGCTCGGCTTCGCTCAGTTCCTCGTGCACGCACTGGAGGGCGAGGGCGGGCAGCAGCTCAACGAGTCGTGTCGATGGCTTGGTATCCACGCGCCACCGAGCGAGCGCGTCGGCGTCGAGCAACTCCACCAATCTTCGGCCCGTTCCCACCGCGCGCACCGAGGCCGCCAGCTCGGGCGCAACCCGAGACGCCAGCGAGCTCATGCTCCGTCGCGACAGCGCGCGTTCGATGTCGATCACTGCGAGGGCCTCCGTCACCGGCGCGTGGGGCGTACCCAATACCGCTCGCGCCCGTCGGTGCCCAGCAACCGAAAGACCGCCGTGGTCGTCGCGGGGATGCTCGTGTCGAAGCGGCCTTTGTCGTCGACTCGCACCAGCGTCCCGTTGACGAACAGCTGTGCGCCCAGCGGAGCCACGCCGCGAACGGGGAGCTTTCCACCCTCCGCGCGCTCTCCTGGGCGAGGTCGCTCGATGGCCAGGGTGGTGAGTGAGTTGTCGTAGACCAGCTCGAGCTTGTTCATGCGCCCGCCGGCTTGGCCTGCAGCACCGTCGATTGGAACCGCGTGCCAGACGTACGCGCCTTCGCTCAATTTTCCCGCCTCGACGACACAGCGGGGCTCGTTCACCCAGCGCTCGAACACCGGCGTGTCGAGCGTGGCCGCTGCGTAGACGCGCACGCGGTGCCGAGTCGCTCCGCCTT
>JAEUJT010000325.1 GCA_016793525.1 Archangium sp.
CCGATTCCTTGTCGGCGACCGGGTGGGGCGCGGAGTCGGTGCCGAGAAAGAACTTCGGGCTCCCCGACGTCGCGGCTCGGCGGAGCGCGAGGCGGTGCGACTCCCGCTTGGCCACCGGCAGGCAGTACGCGTGGGGGCGCAGGCCGCCGTCGAACATCGCGGTGCGGTTGAGCACCAGGTGGTGGGGGGTGATGGTGGCGGCCACCGTGGCCCCGGCGGACTCGACGAAGGCCACGCCTTCTGAGGTGGTGACGTGTTCGAGCACCACCTTCAGCGCGGAGAAGCGGCGCACGAGGGGCCCCAGCGTGCGCTCGAGGAAGACGGCCTCGCGGTCGAAGACGTCGATGTCGGCGCCGGTGGCCTCGCCGTGAACGAGGAGCGGCAACCCGAGGCGCTCCATGCGCTCGAGCACCGCACCCAGCGCGGCGATGTCGGTGACGCCGGCGGCCGAGTTGGTGGTGGCGTGTGCGGGGTACAGCTTGCATGCGGTGAAGACGCCCTCGGCATGGCCACGCTCGAGCTCATCGGGCGACGTGCCGTCGGTGAGGTACGCGGTCATCAGGGGGGTGAAGTCGAGCCCTTCTGGGAGCGCGGAGAGAATCCGCGTTCGGTATTCGCGCGCGGCGGCCACCGTCGTCACCGGCGGTTTCAAGTTGGGCATCACGATGGCCCGTCGAAAGGTGCGCGCGGTGAAGGGCAGCACGCCCTTCAGCATCGCGCCGTCGCGCAGGTGAACGTGCCAGTCGTCGGGGCGGCGGAGCGTCAGCATCGTCATCGCGCGCGCCAGTGTACGCAATGAAGGTGCTGCCTTTCGGCTCTTTACGCCGGGGTCAGCCCCTGAGCCGCTGATCACCCGCTCCGCCAAATAGCTGGTACACGCTGGCGCGATGGTGCTGGCGCTCGATTCCTCGTGCTTGACGCTGTCGCTCGCGTTGCTGCGCGGCGCCGACGTGGTGGGCGAGCGCCTGGTTGGGCCTCCCATCAAGCAGAGCGAGGCGCTGCCCGGTGTCATCGGTGAGCTGCTGGCGCAGCACGGCACGTCGCTGCCTGAGCTCGACGGCTTTGTTGTCGGCGTGGGCCCGGGCTCCTTCACTGGGCTGCGCATCGGCGTGGCGACGGTGAAGGGGCTGGCGTACGCGCTGCGCAAGCCGGCGATCGGCGTGTCGTCGCTGGCGGCGATGGCCATGTCGCTCCCGGTGGGAGCGCGCGCGTGGGCCATCGCCACCGTGCGGCGCGGCGACGTGTACCTGGGGAAATACCGACGAACGGGGGCGGGTGTGACCGCCGAGGCACCGGAGTCCTCGTGCACGGTGGCCGAGCTGATCGACGCCCTCCGGGCTGCTCCCGACGCGCAGGTGTGTGGGCCGGCCGTCGCCGATATTCGCGAGGCGCTGCGTTCTGCCGGCATCTCCGACGCGCAGGTGGTCGAGCTGCTGGTGCCGTCGGCGGTGAACCTGGCGCGCCTCGCGCCGCCCCTCCCTGAGTACACGCCGGAGTCGCTCTTCGCTCTGGAGCCGAACTACCTGCGTGGCTCCGGCGCCGAAGAGAACGCGAAGTTCCCACCCCTCGCCGGAGTGCCAGCGGTGGCCCGGCTGAAAGACGAATGACATGGCAGACATGCGCATCGCAGTGATCGGAGCCACCGGCGTGGTGGGGCAGCAGGTGCTGGCGCTGCTGGCCCAACGCGACGACATCGACGGCGAGCAGCTGCGGCTGGTGGCGACCGAGGCGTCTGCCGGAGCCGAGGTCGACTTCGGCGAAGACGTACTGCCCGTCGAGGCCATCGGGCCCCGCACGTTCCAGGGCGTACACGCCGCGATTCTGGCGGTGCCTCCGTCGGCAGCGCGAACATTGGCCTCGCAGGCCCAACAGTCGGGCGCGTGGGCCGTCGACTGCTCGGGCGCGTTTCGTGTCGACACCACCGTGCCGCTCGTCTCTCCGGGGCTCAACGACACCGTGTTGGACCGGCCCTTCGCGGGGCGGGTGGTGTCGCTCGCCGCGCCGGTGACGCAGGGCCTGGCCGAGGTGCTTGAGCCGTTGCGCGTGCAGTACGGGTTGGTGCTGGCCGACGCCACGGTGCTCCTGGGCGCCGCCACGCTGGGCCGCGCGGGGGTCGAGCGCTTCTCCCGGCAGACCGCCGAGCTGCTCAACGGCAAGGAGCCCGACATCGAGATTTTCCCGCACCGGCTTGGGTTCAACCTCATTCCCGCGGTGGGTGACTTCGACGACCGGGGCCGTTCTCAGGCGGAGCGCACCTTGTTGGTCGAGGCGGCGCGGTTGTGGGAGGGCACGGCGATGCCCGCGCTGACCGCGACCGCGCTCTTCGTGCCGACGTACCACGCGGCGATGGTGGTGATCTCTGCGCACCTGAAGCGGCCGCTCGACGTGGAGACGCTGCGCGCGGTGCTGAAGGCCCAGGCGGGGCTCAAGGTGATCGACGACCCGGGCTCGAACGTCTACCCGATGCCGATGCTGAACACCGACGACCCGGCGGTGCACGTGGGGCGGATCCGCGCGTTCGGCGAACACGTGCAGCTCGTCTTCACCGTCGACCCGGTGGTGCGCATGGCCGACGCGGCGATCGACGTGGCGCTCGAGCTCGCCGCGCGCTCGGTGGAGTAGAAGCGGCGCATGCGCTGGCTGTACGTGCTGGTGACATGGGTCGGCTTCGCGGTGGCGGTGCCGGTGCTGAGCTTGTTTCGCAAGACGCGCGACGGCGTGTGGCAGCGCTTCGGGTTCTACGAGCCGGGTGTGGTGCCGACCGGGCCGGGGCCGCGCATCTGGCTGCACGGCGCATCGGCGGGCGACCTGTTGGCGCTGTCGCCGATGATCGACCGGCTCCGCACCCGCTACCCTGAAGCCAAGATCATTCTGTCGACCATCACCAACACCGGGGTGTTGATGGCGCGGGAGCGGCTGGCCTCGCGCATCGACGCGGTGGTGTACGCGCCGTGGGACCTGTGGGGCGCGACGCGGCGGGCGGTGCGCGCCATTTCGCCCGACGTGCTGGTGCTCGAATACGCCGAGATCTGGCCCAACCTGATTCGCGCGGCGAAGCGCCACGGCGCGAAGGTGGCGCTCACCAACGGCCGCTTCTCGGCTGAAAACGTGCCGCGCTACCGGCTGCTCTTCGCGCTCATCGGCAACCCGCTGCGCGACATCGACCTGTTCTTGATGCGCGAGGCGGAGGAGGCGGAGCGGGCGCTCGAGCTCGGCGCGCCCGAGGGGCGGGTGCACGTCACGGGCAACACCAAGTTCGACGCGCTCGTCCCCGAGGCGCCGGCGGAGGAAGACGAGGCGCTGCGCGCGGCGATGGGGCTCCCGCGCGACGCGAAGGTGTGGATCTGGGGCAGCACCCACGAAGGCGAAGAGGAGCTGCTGCTCGGCGTGTACCGAACGCTGCGCACCATCGCGCCGACGCTGCGGGTGGTCATCGCGCCGCGGTACATCGATCGCGCCGTTCGGGTGCGCACACTGGTGGAGACCGCTGGGTGGCCGGTGGCGCTCCGCTCGCAGGGCAATGCGCAGGGCGCGCCGGTGGTGGTGCTCGACACCATCGGCGAGCTCGCGCGGGCGTACCGGCTGGCCACCATCGTCTTCGTCGGCGGCTCCTTCACCACCCGCGGCGGGCAAAACATTCTCGAGCCCGCGGCGCAGGGGAAGCCGGTGCTGTTCGGCCCGCACATGCACAACTTTCGCGACTCGGTGCAGGTGCTGGTGGGCCGCGGCGCGATTCAGGTGAACGACGTGGCGCACCTGACCACGGTGATGCGCGAGCTGCTGACTCGGCCCGCCGACATCGTCGAGCTGGGCGACATGGCGAAGGAGCAGATCCGTGAGATCTCCGGCGCGAGCGACCGCAACGTCGACGCCTTGGCTCGGCTCATCGAAGGGCGGAAGTGACGCATGCACATCGTGCACCTGCTCGCCTCGCCGTACTTCTCCGGGCCCGCCGAGGTGGTGGTGCAGCTGGCGTTGGCGCAGCGCGGGCTCGGGCACGACGTCGAGGTGGTGTGCGACACGTTGCGCGTTTCGTCGTCGGCCGAAGAACTGCTCGTGCCGAAGCTCGAGGCCTCGCGGCTCACCTCCCGTGCGCCGCTGACGCTGTCGGTGAAGTCGTCGCTGGCGCAGCTGTGGCGAGACGTGCGTGCGCTGCGGGGGCTCACGGCCGACGTGGTGCACAGCCACTTCAGCCACGATCACCTCTTGGCGCGGCTTGCGGGGAGGCGGCCACTGGTGCGCTCCATTCATGCGCCGCGTTCGTTGCGGTGGGGCATGCCGCGCGCCGACGGGTGGACGGTGCCGTACGCCGGTTTGGCTCCACGCCTCACTGGACGAGACGTGGTGGTGCTGCCGCCGCTCATCGCCTCGCACTTTCGCCCCCGGGAGGGCGCTCGCGGTCAACGCATTGCCATGGTCAGCACCTTTCAGCCGTCGCGGCGGCACGCGCTGGGGTTGCAGGCCTTCGCGCGGGTGCGTGCCATGCACCCAGGCGCCACGTTGGAGTTGATGGGTGACGGAGCGCTCGCCGCCGAGCTGCAGACGTTGGCCCGGCCGCTCGGGAGCGCGGTGACGTTCCACGGGTACCTCGCAGGAGAGGCCTACGCCGCGGCGCTGCGCGACATCGATGAGGTGTGGGTGCTGGGGCTCGGCAATGACTTCGGTGGCCGTGCGGCGCTCGAGGCGCGGGCCAGCGGTGTTCGGGTGGTGGCGGTCGACGAGGGCGCCCTTGCTTCGTGGGCCGACGCGGTGGTGCCTCCGGAGCCCGAGGCCATCGCGGCGGTGGCGCTCACCGGTGAGCGGCGCGACGTGCAGCTCCCGTCGAGTGAGGCCACGGTGGCGCAGGTGCTCGAACTCTACGAGCGTGCACGAGTGAGGGCACAGTCGTGAGGCCCCGAGCAGAGCGACTGTGGGTCGTGGCGCGCGATGAGCGGGCGCGTGCGTGCAGACGTGTGACGTTTGGAGTCGAGCGGCCGTCGTTCGAGCTGACGCGTGATGAGAACGCTCGCGGTCACACACGCGTGATGCGCCGAGGTGAGCAGTCGTTGCCGGTGCTGGCCCTCCACGAGCGCGGAGCTCGCCTGTGACCTGGGAGGCGCTCTGGGCCGGCCGCTCGTTGGCGTCGTCGGCGTTGCTGCCGCTGTCGTGGGTGTACGGGCTGGGGCTGCGGCTGCGGCCTCCGGTCATTCCGGAGCGCGTCGAAGGCCTGCAGGTGGTGTCGGTGGGCAACCTCGTGGTCGGCGGTGCGGGCAAGACGCCCGTCGTGGCGCTGCTCGCATCGTGGGCGCTCCAGGCAGGTCGGTCGGTGGCGGTGCTCTCGCGTGGCTACGGCCGGCGGTCGGCGTCTCCCGTGTATTGGGCTGGCGGCGCGCTGCCCGCGGTGGAGGAGGTCGGTGACGAACCGCGCTGGTTCGCGAGGCGGCTCCCCGGAGTGCACCTTTTCGTCGGCGCCGATCGCGTGGCCGCGGCGCAGCGCGCGAGGGCGCTCGGCTGCACGGTGGCGTTGCTCGACGACGGGTTTCAGCACCGGCGGCTCCACCGCGACGTCGACGTGCTCATCGACGTGGGCGTAGGCAATGGGCGCTTGCTCCCAGCTGGGCCGCTGCGTGAGCCGGTGTCTGCGGCAACGCGTGCGTCGGTGCTCTGGGCGCGAGATGGAGCGAAGGCGCTCTCCGCTCCGCACGCGCTGCGGGTCGAGGCGAACCATTCGCTCGATGGGATGACGGGGCCTTCAGGTGAGCGGGTTGCGGAGCTTCGTGGCCAACGTGTGGTGGTGCTCGCGGGGCTGGCGCGGCCGTCGACGGTGGTCACGGGGCTCGAGACCGCTGGTGCCGAGGTGGTGGGCCAACACCTGTACGCGGATCATCATTCGTTCACCTCCACCGAGCTTGCTGCCGCGCTGGCCGACGCCGAATCGAAACAGGCACGCGTGGTGACCACGGAGAAAGACGCGGAGCGACTCCCCGAGGGTGCACACGTGTGGGTGTTGCATCAGCGGCTCAAGCTGTCGGCGACCGATGAAGCGGCGCTGCGCGCGCGCCTCGGGTGGACTCGCTGACGCTCACTTCAGCCGCTTGGTGCCGCGCTTCCCGGTGTACGGGTTGGCGTTGCCCGTCGTGCTCCAGTTGTTGCTCCGCACGGTGTCTGGCGCGGTCCGTATGTGCGCGGGGACGGAGGTGCCCTTCTTCGTGATGTGCGCGCGAACGCGAACGCCGGCCTCCGTCTGCGAGACGAAAAAGAGGGCTGCGATCACGGCCCAACGCGCGAGCATCTGCGGAGCGTAACGGAGCACGC
>JAEUJT010000386.1 GCA_016793525.1 Archangium sp.
CGACCGCGAACGCCGCAGAGATGCCCGCCTCTTCGCACTGCCGCAGCGGACCCACCGCCACGTCGGGGTGGTGGAGCGGGGGGAAAAAAATCACCGCATCGACGGTGTTGCGCCGCAGCACCTCAGACAGCGCGTCGACCGTGCCGAGCGTCGAGAGGGTACCCACCGCGCTCGCGGATTCAGGAACGGCGTGAGCGGGCAGCTGACGCGCACCGGTGCTCACGTCTGTACTCACGAGCGGAGCGTGAGGTGCAGCCGCGCGCACGCCACCCGTCGCGTCAGGAAATCCACCGGCGGCGAGGCTTGCCAAAGCGCCGACCGCTTGTCCGTCTGGCACGAGCACGCCCAGCACCTTCGGGGCGAAGGGCTCGGCCTGAGCGTCGCGGAGGAACGTCTGCATCGCGGCGCTCGGAGCCCCAACCAGCAGCCACGTCGTCTGGCCTCCGCCCTGCGTCCAGCTGAATTGGATGTACGCGCCCAGCGCCAGCCGCAGAAGGAAGACGATGGTCAAGTTCACGAGGAGGAACAGCACCAGCACCGAGCGGTTGATGACGCCATTGCCGATGAAGGCCACGGCCGTCAGGGCCAGCAGCCACAGCAGGTGCACCTTCACCAGGTCGACGAAGAGCTCCACCGGTGTCCACCGGCGCTGGAACACGCGGGAGAGGCCGAGGCCCGCGTCGAGCGCGACCCACACCGGCACCGCCAGGTACACCAGCACCGCGTACTGGGACGGGCTGACCGGCTCGCGAAAGAAGGGGAAGTGCTGGCGGAGCAGGTCGTGTGCGGCGAAGGCGAGCGTGGCCGAAACGGGCAACACCAGCGCGTCGACGATGAGGACCAGCCGCTGGAGCACCGCCGCGTTGCGCTGCATGTCGAGCTTCGACTCGTAGACCTTCGCCCACCCGGGCGCAATTTCGCGGCGTCAGGGCGCGGGCAGGGTGAAGGTGCGCGACGCCGCGCGCGAGCCGCCGTTGTCGATGTCGTAAAAACCGGCCACGCCCCAGTGGTACTGGCCGGTGGTCGAGGTGAGGTTGCTGGTGATGAGCCGCAGATCCGCCAGCGTCAGGTGAACGTAGCCCCCGATGTTGCGCGTCATCGCGTAGGTCGACGTCGTCGAGCCAGGCACGCTGTTTTCGCTCCCGTTGGTCGAGGTCAGCTCTTGCACGATGGCGTTGCCGCCTTCCCAGGTGCTCGCCGGGTGGCCGGCGATGAAGACGCGGTGCGGGCCTTCACAGAAGGTGCCCTCGGTCGTCCACGCCAGCTCAACGAAGCCAGCGGAGAAGCTCAACGTGGTGCAGTTCGCCGGACCGACGATGCGCAGTCGGCACCCGCCGCTGCCGTCGACCAGGTCCAACGCGGTGGCGCACGACACGCCGCCGCTGCTGCCGCCGCCACCGCCGGTGCCCGACTGGCCACCTCCGCCACCCGAGCCGCCGCCGGTGGCACCGCCGCCGCCTGAGCCACCACCCGAGGCGCCTCCACCCCCGCCAGATCCACTGCTCGTGGAGAGCGGTGAGCAGAAGCCAACTCGGCACACGTTGCCGATGCCGCACGCGGTGCAGCTCACGCCGTTGGCGCCACACGCTTGATCCGCCGTGCCTGCCGCGCACATTCCCGACGCGTCGCAGCACCCACTCGGGCACGTCGCCGCCGAGCACCGGCCAGACGGCCCGCACCCGACGGCCGCCACCGCGAAGCCCACGACCACACCGACGACCGCACTCCGGAGCTCGAGTCGCATGGGCCGCACAAACCACACCACCCCGCCTCGGCGCCACGACCGATTCGTGCCATAGGGGGCGCTGGCGTTTCCGCGGAGGTTTGCCATGCGTCTCTCTCGTCTCGCACTCGCTGTCTCACTCGCGTCGACGGCGTGCAGCTTGGACCTGTCGTTGCCTCAAGAACCGGCGCTGGGGGCGCTGGCGGGCTCCGTCGACACCGGAGGCCGCATCGGGGTGTCGAACCTCGACGTCGTGGCCATCGACGACCAGGGCACGCGCGTCACCGTGAAGACGGCGGACACCGGCGCCTTTCGCTTCTCCGACATCAAGCCGCGGCTCTACGCGCTCGAGCTGAAGGTGCCCGGCTTCGCGCCGCTGGTGGTTCCCAACGTGCGGGTGAAGAGCGGCGACACCACCGACGTCGGCGTGCTGGCCCCGGCGTGGCTCGGCGGCACCGACGCGGAGTCGCGCCTGGTGGGCAAGGTGGCTCCGGCGACGGGCAGCGGTGAGGTGTTGGGCGCCAGCGTCGAGTTCGCGCTCCAGCCGGGCGCTGACCGCGTGGCCACCGAAGTGGTGGGCCTCGACGGAGAGTTCGACGTGCGGCTGCCTCCGGGCACGTACACCCTGCGCGGCGAGCACCCGAACTACGTCACCGCCGAGCGCCGCGACATCGTGTTGCCCCCCGGCACCACCGTCGACCTGCGCGCCATGCCGCTGCTCTTGGCCATCAACCCGGCGACCCTCACCGGCACGGTGCTGAAGGAGCAAGAAGGGCAACCGGCGATTCCCGCCGAGGGCGCGCTCATCACCCTCGACTCCGGAGAGACCACCACCGCCGACGTGGCCGGCCACTTCATGGTGACGGGCCTGGCCGCCGGTACGCGCACGGTGCGGGTGACGCTGGCGGGCTTCACGGACCCACTCCCCACGCGCACGGTGCTGCTCAAGCCGGGCATGCCCACCGCGCTCGACCCCATCACCGTCGAGCTGCTGCGCGGCACGTTGACCGGCACGGTGGAGATGATCGACCGCTCTCCCGCCGACAACGTGTTGGTGGCGGTGGGCGGCTCGAGCTACGGCGCGGTCGTCTCGCCCACGGCGGCGGAGCCCTTTCGCGGCACCTGGCAAATCAGAGACGTGCCCTACGGCACCTACGAGGTGAGCGCGTCGAAGGCCGGGTACATCAAGGCCTCGGTGCAGGTGACGTTGAACAGCGCCAACGCGCAGGTGAGCGACCTGAAGCTGTCGCGGCCGCTGGGTGACTTTCTCATCGAAGACGCCGACACCACCAACACCTTCGGCTACACGCGCACCACCGCGGTGACGCTGAAAATCACCTTCCCCGCGACGGTGGTGGAGTACCGCGCCTCGGAGCGCAGCGACTTCTCCGACGCGCCCACCTTCCTGCCGTTTTCGAACATGAACCAGCCCTTCACGCTCTCCGCGGCGGAGGGCATCAAGACCGTCTACGTGCAAGGCCGTGACGCCGCGGCGATGGTGGGCAGCACGCTGAGCGCCAACGTGACGCTCGACACCACACCTCCGCCCGCGCCCGAGGTGACGCTGTCGTCGACTGGCTCGGTGGGCAGCGGCTCGACGCTGGTGAAGTTCACCCGCAGCAACGCGGTGCTGCCGCTGACCGTGGTGGGCTCCGACGTGACGAGCGGCGTGGCGGGCGTGAAGCTCTCGGCGTCGAACGTGCTCGATTCTGCGGGGCGCCTGCCAGGCACGACGTCGCCGTATCAACAAGACCTGACCTTCAACCGCTCCGTCACCACCGACGGCGTGCAGGTCGTCTACGTGCAGGTCATCGACAATGCGGGCAACGCCAGCCCGCTGGGCACCGACTCCGTCGTCGTCGACACCGTGGCCCCCACTGGCTCGGTCACCGTCGCGCGCGGGCCCCGCGCCACCGTCGACGGCTTCACCAACCAACAGCTGGTCGACGTCAATGTGGCCTCGGCGGCGGAGCCCAACGGCGGCGCGGTGCTGCTCAAGTTGGCCAACAGCGCTGGAGCCGAGCTCGACGCGGCCCTCTTCGCGCCCGTGCGGCCGACGCAGCCCTGGTTCCTCGCCAGCGGGCCGACGGGCGTGCGCACGGTGTACGCGCAGCTGCGCGACTCCGCCGGCAACACGTCGGCGCAGGTGTCGGGCACGGTGACGTACGACACGACGGCGCCCACGCTGTCGGGCAGCATCGTCGGCGGCGCGCTGAAGAACGCCACCAACGTCACGGTGCAGATTTCGACGGCCGCGACCGACCTCTCGCCGACCCAAGCGGTGAGCCTGAGCGAAGACGTCAGCTTCGCCGCCGCGGGCACGGTGGGGCCAGTGCCGCTCCCTGGCTCGAACCAGGTGGCCTTCACGCTGACCGCCGGAGACGGCGTGCGCACCATCTACATTCGGCTGCGCGACGGCGCGGGCAACGACGGCGTGGCGCCGGTGTCGGTGACGCTGGACACCGCGCCTCCCACGGGCACGATTCGCGTCACCGGCACGTTGGATGACGGCACCGCCAGCGACACGTTGACCGCCACCACCTCGGTGACGGTGACGCCCAACATCTCCGGCGCGGTGGAATACGTGCTGGGCGACGCATCGCTCTCTGCGTGCCCGACGTCGGGCTACACGGCCATTCCCCCCTCGAACAGCATCGCCGCCACGCTCGGGGGCTCGGGCACGACGCGAGAGGTGC
>JAEUJT010000387.1 GCA_016793525.1 Archangium sp.
GAAAGCCCATGGCGTACGCGTCGAATTCGCGCGGCGTGAGCACTCGGCGCAGCGCCTCGTCGTCTGACTCCGTGAGTCGCGCTCGGAGCGCCCCATCGGACACACCGGGGAACGCCGCGCGGTGCGACTCCGTCAACGCGAGGTGCGCGCCGAAGTACTTCTCCTTCGTCGGTCGCCGCTTGATGGCCAGGAAGTCGATGAGCTGAATGAAGATGCGCGTCGCTCCACCGCTCGCGTCGTGCACGGCGTCAGCGAGGTGCTTCAACCCCGGCACGTAGCGCTCGTGGCTCGCGCGCAGCAGCGGCCCCGAGGCGACGTCGCGCACGCCGGTGGCTTCGACCACGATGACGCCGGGCCGGCCTTGCGCGAAGCGGCGGTACCAGGCGAGCACCTCCGGGGTGACGAGCCCATCATTCGTCGCGCGCCACGGCACCATCGCGGGAACCCACGTGCGGGTCTGGGCGGTGACCGGGCCGAGCGTGACGGGTTGAAACCAGCGGGCGGCGTGCGCTTCCTCGGCGGTCGGCCAACGAGGTACAGGCAGCAGCTTGCTGAGGCGACGATCCGTCACGGCGGCGTCACGGTAGCGCGCCACGCTCCGAATCACCGGGGGAAAGCTCGCCTCTGATTGGCGCAATCGGTTAAGCGCCTCTGTGACGCAGTCGCCGGCCGGGCTCGTCTCACTGCACGCGGGAAAAACCACAATGTCTCTCACCTCGTTTCGTCGAATCACGCCCCTGCTGCTCGGGGCGCTGCTGGCGGCCTGCCCGAGCCCCGCTCCGAAGTGCGGCGATGGAAAAGTCGAAAGCCCCGAAGTCTGTGACGACGGCAACACGACGTCGGGCGACGGCTGCGAGGCCGATTGCAGACCGACTCCGAGCTGCTTCGGCATCGACGGTTGCCCAACAGACGGAGGCACCGACCTCGACGGCGGTCAGCCCACGGGTGAGCTCGTGCAGTGCCCAGGCGAAGTCGAAGAGCCGGCCACGGGTACCTGTGCGGTGACGCCGGGCGACGGCACCACGCTCATCACCGGCGTCATTCTCGGCGACGGCACGACGTACCTCGGCGGCAAGGTGCTCATCGACTCTACTGGCGCCATCACCTGCGTCGGCTGCGACTGCGCGAGCGCGACGGCGACCCAGCTCGTGTGCCCCAAGGCGGTGGTGTCTCCTGGCCTCATCAACGCGCATGATCACATCAGCTTCCAGGGCAACCCGGCGATGTCGACCGACGAGCGCTACGAGCACCGGCACGACTGGCGCCGCGGCAACAACGGCCACTCCGCCATCAACAACGGAGGGAACGCCACCAACGCGCAGGTGCGCTGGGCCGAGCTGCGGCAGGTGATGTCGGGTACCACCTCCATCGTCGGCGCGACGTACACCGCCAACGGCAACGTGGGCCTGCTGCGCAACCTCGACTCGGCGTCGGGGCAGCTGGGGCTGGGCGTGGGCACCGTCGTGTCTGACACCTTCCCCCTCGGAGACACGTCTGGCACCGAGCTGGCGATGGGCTGCGGCTACCCGAAGTCGCCCACGGCGTCGGTGGTGCCGGCGATGGCGGCGTACCTCCCGCACGTGGCTGAAGGCATCGAGGCGTCGGCGCAGAACGAATTTGCGTGCCTCAGCCAAGCGAACGGCGTGGGCATTCTCGGGCCCCGCACCGGCCTTGTGCACGGCATCGGGCTGCGCGCCGCCGACATCGCGTTGATGGCGCAGACCTCGACGTCGCTCATCTGGTCTCCGCGCTCGAACGTGTCGCTCTACGGAGACACCGCCGCCATTCCCGTCTACCGCGCGCTGGGCGTCAACATCGCGCTCGGCACCGACTGGACCATCTCCGGCTCGATGAACCTGCTGCGTGAGCTCCAGTGCGCCGCGTCGCTCAATGAGACGCGCTTCGGTCGCGCGCTCACCGATGAGCAGCTGTGGAAGACGGTGACCTCGAACGGCGCCGACGCGACGATGGCGGGGCAGAAAATCGGCCGGTTGCTCCCCGGGCGCGTGGCCGACATCGCCATCTACCGTCGGCAGGGGCAGACCACGCACCGGAGCGTCATCGACGCGGCCCCGCAAGACGTGGTGCTCACCATTCGCGGCGGCAAGGTGCTGTACGGCGACGCGGCCATTGTGGCGGCCTTCGACGGCAATTCGAGCTGCGAGACGTTGGACGTGTGCGGCGCGCCGAAGGCGGCGTGTGTCAGCAGCGAGCTGGTGGCGCTCCCGACCGGCTCCAACGCGGCCAACACGCTGGCGCTCCTGCAGCAGGCGAACACGAATACCTACCCGCTCTTCTTCTGCGGCGCGGTGATGAACGAGCCGAGCTGCGTGCCCGAGCGCGCGGCGCGCAACGTGCGCAACGGCTCCACCACCTACGTGGGCACCTCGCCGAGCGACCTCGACGGTGACGGCCTGGCCGACGCGCAAGACAGCTGCCCGGGCGTGTTCAACCCGGTGCGCCCGATGGACAACGGCGCGCAGGCGAACGCTGACGGAGACGCGGTGGGCGACGCGTGTGACGTGTGCCCGCTCGAGGCCGACGCCAGCACCTGCCGCATGTTCAACCCCAACGACCGCGACGGCGACGGCGTGGCCAACGGCACCGACAACTGCCCGACCGACGCCAACCCGACTCAGACCGACACCGACAGCGACGGCAAAGGCGACGCCTGCGACGCGTGTGCGATGAGCGCCAACCCCGGCTCGACCGCGTGCCCCGCGAGCATCTACGCCATCAAAGCGCCGAGCAGCCCGCTCATCGGCCAGCGCATCTCCATCGCCGACGCGCTCGTCACTGGAGTCAGTACCGCCAACGGCTTCTTCCTCCAGGTGCACGAAAACGAGAGCGGGTACCAGGGGCGGGCGAACTCTGGCCTCTTCGCGTACGGGCCGAATGCCGCGGTGCAGGTCGGCGATCGCATCTCCATCGCCGGTGCGACACCCACGCTCTACTTCGGCCAGGTGCAGCTGACCGGCGTCGGCGCGGTGGGCGATGACGGCGGCATCACCGTGCTGTCGCAGAACAACCCCGCGCCCGCGCCGGTGGTGGTGAACCCCGCCGACGTGGCCGGCAACGACGGAGGCCTGGGCCAGCAGCTCGAGTCGGTCGTGGTGCAGGTGCAGAACGTGACCGTGCTCAACATCGCGCCCGATGCGGGCTCGGGTGACCGCGCGCCAGTCAACGAGTTCATCGTCACCGGAGATCTGCGCGTCAACGACCTGATGGTGCTGACCGCGCCGTTCCCCTCGGTGGGCCAGCAGTACCACTCGGTGACCGGCGTGCTCAATTTCCGCAACAACACGTACAAGCTCGAGCCTCGCGCGTTGACCGATGTCGTGTCGGGGCCGGCGGTGGTGGCGGCGGTGGAGCCGTCGCTCGCCTTCCTCCGTGAAGACGCGTCGGTGACGCTGCCCGCGCCGGTCCGCGTGCGCCTCTCGAATGCAGAGACGTCAGACGTGGCGGTGGTGGTGACGGCGTCGTCGGGCGACGTGTTGGTGGGCGACGGAGGCCTCATCGTGGTGCCGGCCAACCAGCTCTTCGCCGAGGTGCCGCTGTACGGGGTGATGGCGGGCGATGCGGGTGTCACGCTGACCGCGACGCGCGGTACGTCAAGCGCGCAGTCGACGGTGCGGGTGCTGTTCGCTGACGAAGCGGCGCGGCTCGTCTCGGTGACGCCGGCCAGCGCCTCGGTCGCGCCCGGGGGCACGGTGCGGCTGGCGGTGACCCTCGATCTCCCCGCGCCGGCCGATACCGTGGTGACGCTCTCCACGACGCCGACCACCGGGGTGCTGACGGTGCCCTCGACGGTGACGGTGCTGCGCGACGCGGTCTCGGCGGGCTTCGATGTGTCGGCCGACACCGCGGCCACGGGCTCGGGCACGGTGACGGCGCAGCTCGGCGCCGACAGCGCGAGCGCCACGGTGGCGGTGCAGGTGTTGGGCAGCACCCACCTCGTCATCTCCGAGCTCGCGCCCAAGGGCCCGGGAGCGTCCAGCGCCGGTGACGAGTTCGTCGAGCTGTACAACCCCACCGGCCAGGCCATCGACATCGGCGGGTGGCGGCTGCAGTACAAAGCTGCGGGGGCGACGAGCACGACGTGGTCGACCAAAGCGACCATTCCCCCGAACACCAGCCTCAGCGCACGCGGCTACTTCCTGGTGGCGAGTGCGGCGTACTCGAGCGCGACGCCGCCCGACCTCCGCACCTCGGGTGACATGGCCCTCTCGGCCACCGCGGGTCACGTTCGGCTCGTCGACGAGGCGGGCGCGGTGGTCGACCTGGTTGGCTACGGCACCGCGAGCACCGGCGGCACGCCCAGCTCGCCCGAAGGCACGCCCATTCTCGGCCCCGCGTCGTTGACCAATGATCAGTCGTACGAGCGCAAGGCCAGCAGCGCCTCGACCGCGGCGTCGATGGCGACGGGTGGGGCCGACGCGCTCCGCGGCAACGGGTTGGACACCGACGACAACGGCTCCGACTTCGTCATTCGCGGCGTGCGCGACCCGCAGAACGCCCAGTCGGGAACGACAGAACCGTAAGCGAACTCAGCGTGTCCACCGCACCTCACGGGCGGTGGTCGGGCCGATCTGCACCTCGTCGAGCCGGCGGGCGGGCGTGCCTTCGTTCGGCGCGGTCGGCTTTTCGCCCACCATGACCTCGGCGGCGGGTTGGGGGTAGCGCGGCTCCTGCTCAGGAGCCACCAAGCCCTCGGGGACGCGCGCGTGGCCCGCTCCGTCGTATTTGTCGCTCGCGCCGAGGCAGTGGAGCAGCTCGTGCGCGATGGCGGTGGCCTCGAGCTGCACGTCGGTGTCGCCGAGGCGGCCGAAGACGAGCCCGCGGCGCCCGCCCGCTTCGCCGATGCCTTCGACCAGCTCCGCTTCGTTCCCCGCCGACAGCACGACGTAGATGGTCGCATCGGTCACCGGCGCCGAGATGCCGCGGTCGACGTCGTCGAGGCGCTGCCCCAGCGCGATGGTGTCGGAGGTGCTGGTGGGAATACCCGGCAGCGCCGCCACCACGGCTGGTGTTTCGAGCTGCCACTGCACCATGGCCGCGGTCTCGCCAGCGTGAAAGCGGGCCCACTCGCGGCTGAACCACGCGTCGAGCGCCTCCATCGTCGAGGCCCAGGGCGAGGTCTCCTGGTCGGTGAGCGGGCGGGTGGCGAGCAACACGACGGAGATTCGCAGCGGGCGTTCCCAAGACGTGCGGCGATCGAGCCGTCGCGCGCGGCCGATGCCCCAGAGCACCACCCCTGCCATGGTCAACAGCAGCACGGCGACCCGCGCGTTGCGGAAGGCGTTTTTCCTTCGCTGGCGGTGCAAGCACTCGAGGCACAGCCCATCGGCGTCGACTGCCGCACACGAGGCGCAGAGCTGGCGACGGCACGACGCACACTCGGCGTTGGCCTCGAGGGGGGCGTGGGTGCTGCAGCGGCGAGCCGCGGTGGGAGGCCCGTCGACCGCGGCGCTCGACACGCCGAGCTCACGCAGCGCGGCGACCAGCGTCGCTGCTTCACCGTCTGCCACCCCGAGCGGGAGTGTCCCCCCGTGGGCGACGAAGTACTCCAGCGCGCGGGGCGGCACCCCGCAGCTCCGCGAGAGGAGCAGGCTCGCTCGCCCGCGCACCGCGCTCGAGGCGGTCGCATCGAGGTGGATTCGCTTCATCGGCCGCCGTCGACCTCACCGAGCGCGGCGCGGAGCTCGCGGCTCACCGCTTCACCCTCGGCGGTGGTGGTGAGCAGCTGGTTCCCGGACACCGCGCTCGTTTCTCGCGAGGGGCCCCTGGCCAGCATCAGGTGGCGTTGCCCGACCTCGGCGAGCCCGTAGCCGCAGGTCGACGTGTTGCTCCGAAGCACCACGCGGCCAGGCGCGGAGCCTTTGAAGCGGGTCTCCACGTCGAAGTGGAGCTCGACGACGCGCGAGGTCGCCAGGTTGGGCACCGGGCCGATGTCACGCACCGCGACCAGCTTCCCGATGAACACCAGGTCGGCAGCGCGCGCGTTCTCTGCGAACGGGCGAAATGGCCCACGGCACGGCCAGGCCTCGGCCCCCGTGAACGCGAGCACGGTCGCCAGCGCCATGGCCGCGCGCCTCATTCGACCACCGCCCGGAGCGCCGCCTCGAGGGTGGGGTGCGCGAAGCGGAAGCCGAGCGCCTCCGCGGCGCGGGGGAACACCCGTTGGCCCTCGAGCAGCACCGACGCCTGGTCTCCAAACGCCCGCTGCATCGCCAGCGTGGGCACCGCCACCGTCGCGGGGCGGTTCAGCACGGCGCCGAGCGTGCGGGCGAACTCCGCGTTGGTCACCGGCGCGGGGCCGCACACGTTGAACGCTCCGCTCGCGGTGGCGTGGGTGAGCAGCCACCGCGTCATGGAGAGCGCGTCGTCGAGCGAGACCCAGCTCAGGTACTGGTGGCCGGTGCCGATGGGCCCGCCGAGGCCGACCTTGAAGGCGGGGAGCAGCTCGCGCAGCGCCCCGCTCTGGGGGTGGAGCGCCACGCCGATGCGCAGCAGCACCACCCGCGCCCCGGCCAGGCGCGCCGCCGCTGTCGCGTCTTCCCACGCCACGCACACCTTCGCGGGAAAGTCGTCGCCGGCCGAGCTCGTCTCGTCGAGCGCCAGCGCCTCGCGGGCGCCGCCGTAGTACCCGACCGCCGACGCGCAGAGAAAGTGCTTCACCCCGGCCGACGCCGCCGCCGAAGCGAGCACTCGGGTGGAGAGTACTCGGCTGTCCATCACCCGCTGGCGGTGCGCGGGCTCCCAGCGCTCGGTGAGCGGCTCTCCTGCGAGGTGAATGACCGCGTCGACCCCTTCGACCCAGTGTTCAGCGATGGGCGACGCGCCGGTCCACGGGTAGGCGGTCGCGCGGCGGTCGACGAGCTCGGGCTCGCGCGCCAACACGCGCACGTCGTGGTCATCGTCGAGGAGCTGTTCGAGCAACGGCCGCCCGAGGACGCCGGTGGCACCGGTGAGGAGGACGTTCATCGGCGCTTCACGCTTTCTTTTTTCACGCCGCGTTTGGGGCACAGCGGCTCGAGCACGCAGCGGTGACACTCCGGCCTCAGCGCGTGGCACACCCGGCGCCCGTGCCAGATGATCAACTGGTGACCGCGAAACCAGCGCGGCTCGTCGAACAGGCGCCGCAGGTCGGCCTCGACGCCGTCGGGGTCGCGCGAGGTGCTGAAGCCCAACCGGTTCGAGAGCCTCAAGATGTGCGTGTCGACCGGGAACGCGGTGTCGCCCTTGAGGTGCATCGCCACCACGCCCGCGGTTTTCAAGCCAACGCCTGGGAGCTCCGAGAGCTGGGCACGTGTGGTTGGCACCGCGCCCGCGTACAGCTCGACCAGGGCGCGCCCGAGCGCCGCGAGGTGCTTCGCCTTGTTTCGGTACAACCCGAGG
>JAEUJT010000400.1 GCA_016793525.1 Archangium sp.
CGTGGTGGCATTGCGGTCCGACAGCACCACCATTCCCCGAGGGAAGCCGGGGAGGGCCGCTTGGGTCACGTCGATGAACTCCACGTTGCGCACCTGCCGGGCGCCGATGGTCACGCTGAAGCGACCGACGAGCTCGAGGCCCGTGCCCACCGCGCGGTACACGGCGATGTCTTCGCGTGAAGGGACAGCCGCGAGCAGCAGTGCGCCACCGTCGCGCAACGGGTACAGCGCGAGGCCCGCGGACACGCCACCGAGCCCGCCACCGTCGACCAGCTCGAGCACGTCGGGGCCGCTCGGACCGTCGATGGTCCACCCCGAGATGCCGTCGAGCGACGTGGCGTAGAGCCGCCGGTTCGCCTCGTCGATGGCCACCGCGGTGATGGGCCGGGGGAACGTCACCGACGCGTCGAGCGCGGCCCAGTCGACCATACCCGGCGCCGCGGAGTCGGAGACGAGCGCCACGCGCAGCAGGGTCGCCCCGCCGGTGTCGAGCCACGCCTCGAGCGCGCCCGAGGGCGTCACCCACATCGCCATCACGCTCGCGCCGGAGATGAGCCGCTTGCCGATGGGCGTGAGCACGCCCGAATCAGCCAGCCCGTGAATGCTCGTGCCCAGGTTGGCCGAGCCGACCAACACCACGGTTGAAGCCGCTCCCGCCAGCCCGGTCTTGGCTGACACGCCGCGCGCTGGGCCCAGCTGGAGCGCCGGCTGGGCGGCTCCACCGTCGAGGCCGAAGACGTAGAGGCCGACCTGGAGCGTGTCGACACCCGCAACCAACGACTGCTCGGGCGAGGTGTGGTTGGGGACGATGGCAACATCGCCGACGCCGGTGGACAGAATTGGCTGTGTCTCGGCGGTGGCCGGTACCTGCGCCGCCGCCGTCGCGGCCACCAGCATCACCCCAAGCACCAAACGAGACACCACTGACGGAGCCTCTCGCGTGCGGCTCCGGCGTGCAACCCCGGCCTGCCTCATGGGGCACACGCGCGGTCGCGGCACTGCCGGCCGGATCCGCACGTGAGGCCCGCGCAGTCGGCGTCGTGGCAATCGGCGTTGCCGTCGCCGTCGTTGTCGAGCCCGTCGTCGCAGGTGGCCTCGGGGCCGAAGCAGCCGCGAATTCCCGCGTCGTAGACACTGCCCGCGTCGAGCACGCCGCCGTCGAGTGTCGCGCCGCACCGCTTGCCGGTGGCGCAGGCCTGTTTGAAGCAGGCGTCATCGGCGCAGTCGGCGCGGCCGTTGGAGTCGTTGTCGACGCCGTCGCCACACGTCGCCTCACGGCAGGTAGACGCCTGGCAGGCCGTGCCCGCGCCACAGGCGTTGGCGCAAGTGCCGCAGTGCGCGGAGTCGCTCGTCAGGTCGAAGCCTTCGTCGACGCGCCCGTCGCAGTTGTCGTCGGAGCCGTTGCACGCCTCCGCGGTGCACTCGCCGGCGCGGAAGCAGCGGCCGCCGTCGAGCGCGAACTGCGCCACGCACACGAAGCCGTCTCCGCAGTCGTCCGGAGCCGCGCAGCTGTACCGGCCCACGCCCGGGTCGGTGTTGAGCACGCACGCCCCCGCCGCAACGCCGCAGATCACCACCCAGACTCGCACGTTAGAAATGCCCCCACACGGTGATACCGGCCCCCGTCGTACCAGCCGTCGGGCTGGCCTGCACGGCGCCGTCGCTCGTCAGGTCGACGACGAGGGAGATGACGGCGCCGATGCCCAACGCCGCCGCGGCGCCGTAGCCGATGTTCGCCACCAGGGCGTTCGACTGCGCGGTCAGCGCTTGCCTCCGCGTGCCGGCGTACACGCCCGTGGTCGGGTTGAACCCGCGCGACAGGTCGCTGTCGGCCACTCCCGCTTGCACCGCAAACGCGATGCCCACGCCGAGCGCCGCGACCGTCGCTCCGCTCCACACCCAGGTCAGCACCGAGACACCGCCGCTGCGCTGCGAAGCCGGAGGCGCTGCTGCTTCTGCGGTGCGCTCCTTCGGCAGGCCCGGCACCGGCACGTCGTCGTCGATCTCACCCGGGGTCAGCAGCAGCCGAATGTCTTCGTCGGTGCGCTGGTCGGCCTCGACCGTCACCAGCCGGTTGACGGTGAGGTACTTGGTTTTCTCCACGCGCACGGTGTGCTTGCCGGGCTTGAGCTGCACCTCGACCGGTGGCGAGCCGTGGGCCTCTCCGTCGATGGACACCCGCACATTGGGAATCGCGCACGTCACCCGGAGCGTGCCTCGGGCCTCGCGCTCGCCGCGGAGGAGGGGAGGCACCGCTTGCTCCACATCGCGCTGCAGCCGACGCGCGGCAATGAGCACCTGCCGGTCGACGTCGGCCACCACCTCGAGGCGCTCGGTGTCGATGAGCCACAGCCTCAAGAGATAGTGCTTGTCGTCGCGGGTCAACGAGCCCAGCACCAGCCGTGTCACCCCGAGCGCCGGAGCGAACTGCGCCGCACACGCGGGAGCGCCGCCGCACCGCCGCAGCGTGGCGTATTTCGGCTCGGTCAGCGCGGTGCGCACCGCGTCGGGCGAGAGGAGCGGCAGCTGCATCGCCGCCGCGCCGTCGGTGATGGCCCGCGTCACCTGGCTGGCGAGGCCCTGCATCGAATCGGGCGCGTCGACGTCGACCACCGCGAGCATGTTTGCAGGCGCCGCGGCGAGCGAAGCCACCAGGGCTGGCACCAACACCGTCATGCGTGGAACATAGCGTCTCGATGACTCCAGTCGAGGACACGCTCGGCCCCCCGGTCGATGACGAGGCGGCCGACGAAGGCGACGACGTCATCGACGTCGCTTACACCGTCGAGGCCAACTACGCCGGCTGGCGGCTCGACAAGTACCTGACGCAGAAGATTCGCCGTGCCTCGCGCACCCGCATTCAAGAAATCATCGCCAACGACCTGGTGTGCGAGCGGCGCCTCAAGTCGTCGACGGCGGTGTGGCCGGGCCTCACCTTCACCCTCCGCCGCCGGGTGCGCGCCGAGCCGACGGTGCCCGACGTGGCCGAGCTGCGCGAGGTGTTCGTCGATGATGCGCTGCTGGTGCTCGACAAGCCCGCCGGCCTGCCCATTCACCCGACAGCCCGATACGCGCACAACACCCTGGTGGCGCAGCTGAAGCTGAAATACGGGCCGGGGTTCGACGCGTGGCCCGCCCACCGGCTCGATCGAGAGACCTCGGGTCTGGTGGTGTGCGGCCGCAGCCTCCACGCGAGCCAAAAAATGTTCGAGGCCTTCTCCTCGGGCGCGGTGACCAAGGCGTACGTGGCCATCGTCGAAGGCGCTCCGCCCGACGTGTTCGAGATCGACGCGCCCATCGCCGAAGGTACCGAGCTGATCCGCATCGCGGTGCGCATCGACGCGCAGCTGGGAAAACCCGCCGTCACCCGCTTCGAGGTGCGCCAGCGCTTCACCCGAGACGGCCAGCGCTTCGCGGTGGTGCAATGCCTCCCTCGCACCGGGCGCCAGCACCAGATCCGGGTGCACGCACGCGAGGCCGGCTTCCCGCTGGTCGGTGACAAGATGTACGGGCCCGACCCCGGCTACTTCGACCGCTTCAGCAAGAGCTGCCTCGAGCCCGAGGCCTGGGAGCGGCTCCGGCTCCCGCGCCATGCACTCCACGCGGCGGCCATTTCATTCGCCCACCCCAATACGAAACAGACCGTGCACTTCGAGGCGCCGCTGCCCGCAGACCTGCGTGCCTTCATCGACGGCGGTACCGCGTCAGGTGTTTAGAAGAAGCCCTCGGGTACGAAGACGATGTCGCCCGGCTGGAGCGCGAAGTTCCGCTCCCGCCCGGTGATGATGTCTTCGACCTTCACCGGCACCTTGATCTCGTGCCCGTCGAGCACCCGCACCACGTTGACGCCGTTCTTGGCCGCGGTGCGGTTGAAGCCGCCGGCCTGGCTGAGCGCCTGCACGATGGTCATGCCCTCTTCGTAGGAGAACGGCCCGGGCTTCGGCACGTCGCCGAAGACGAACACCTTCTTAGAGTTGAACTCCTTCACCAGCACGGTCACCTGCGGCCGGCGGAGGAACCCGTTGCGGAGGCACTCGGTGAACCGCTCACCGGCCACGTTCGGCGTCACGCCCAACAGCGAGACCCGCCCGCACAGGGGGAAATCAACGAAGCCTTCGGGTGACACCCGGTACATGCCCGAGAGATCTGGCTCCTGGTACACGCGCACCTCGAGAAAATCTCCCGCGGCGAGGCTGGTGGCGCTTGTACCTCCGTCGGTCACCACGAGATCGAAGCGGGGGTCACGCGTTCGCTGGGGTGCACGGCATGCCACCAACGCGACACCCCAGGCGAGCGCTGCGACCAGCCACGTCGCGCGCATGCGTCAGTACTGGGCGGCGAGGCGCAACGACGCCTCGTGGCGAATGAAGTTGATGGTCTGCACCGTCGCCGACGAGGAGCGCGAGCTGATGTTGTAGCCGGCACCGATGGTCAGCCACGGGATCGGCGTGTACACGGGGCCGAGGCCTGCGGCGAGCAGCACGTCGTTGCGGCCAGCGCCGCCCGTCGCCGTCGAACCGTAGAAGGAGTAGTAATCGATGGATGCGTTGCCGACGAGGTTGAGCTTGCCGCCCAAGAAGCCGACCCGCGCGGTGAAGTAGCCGCGGTCATCGGCGAACAGGCCGAAGATCGGCGTGGGCATCACGTTGCGCACGTACCCGAGCGAGAGGGTCGTGAGGTCGGTCGGAATGTACGAGACCTCGACCTGACCCGAGGGCGACGTGGCGCCGGTGACCCCGAAGTCGTGCACCACGCCGCCGAGCAGGGTCAAGGTGATGCGCGGCGTGATCAAGCCGACGATGCCCGTCTGGGCGCGGAAGAGGCTGGTCTGCGGGTTCTGGGTGTTGGGGTTCCAGTACAGACGAAGGTCGTAGCCGAGGTCGAGAATCAGCGCGGTCTTGGGCAGGAACTTCCACCGGTTGGCCAGGGCGAAGCCAAGGTTGCTGTAGTTCATCTGGTTCAACAGCGACGGGTCACAGGTGATGTCGCCCGCCACGCAGCCGCCCACCGCTCCGGTCAACAGCGGCTCGAAGAACTCCACCGCCCAGGTGACGCGGGGCGCGAACTCGAGCGCTCCACCGCCCGGGTGAATGGGCAACGCCGCGTGCACTTGGTTGAAGTACGACAGCACGCCGACGCCGACTACCGGGTTCTGGGTGCGGTCGGAGCGCACGAAGTTGTCGCCGATCTGAAATTCGACCGCGCCGTCGCGGTTGAATGCCGCCTCGAGGCCCGCGTTGGCTTGGAAGCGTGACAGGTTGCGCGAGGCCGGAGAGAGCAGGCCCGAGAACAGCAAGTACTCGACCGCCGCGTTCAGCTTGACGCTGGTGGCCTTGTTGCTCAGGTCGAACTTCAGGCCCGGGCGGAAGGTGAAGATGAGCTCGGGGCTCGGGTTCGGCGGGTTGAAGAAGCCCACCGCGGAGTCGTACCGACCTTCGACCTCGAGGAACGGGTGGAGCCTCCCGTCACCGATCTTGAGGCCCACGGCAGACGGCGCCTGCGCAAGGGCGAACGCGGGCATCAGCGCCAAGAAGAGCGCCACACTCCCAGATGCCGTTCCGAATCCCCTCACCGCGCGCATCGCTTTGTTGCACCTAGCACAATCGCCTGAAACACGAAGGAGTTTCCCGGCGGTACGTTTACGGGTTGGACATCGTCGGGCTCGCCGGAGGCTGCCTCAACGTATTCAGCGTTCGGGTGTCGCCCAACAGCGTTGGATCATATTTCGGCAGGTAGTCGGGCGTGACCACCTCGACATTCATGTCTTCATCGACGCGAAACGCGAGCTGCCCCATGCACTGCTCCGCCTCGGCCCGCAGCTGCTGGACCTTGGTCTGCGCGATGGTCACCTTGGTGTACTCGTGGGCCGCCTCGCCCGACTCGTTGCGAGCCACGGCCTCTTGCAAGGCGACGTCAGCGGCCTCTGAGATCCGAAGTAAGCCCTTGATTTGCGTGTTCTTTTCGTTGACGCAGGTCAACTTGACCACGTCTTTCGAGCCGCGAGCTTCTTCGAGCTTGGCGAGCACGTCTTTCAAGTCGGAGCGCATGCGAGTGATGGCATCGGCGCTGGTTCGGATCTTGTCAGCGTTCGGGATCTTCGCCGTTTCGCTCATGCCTTTGACGTCGAGGAGCTTGGCTTTGATTTCGTCGGCGGTCGTCTTGCGGATCTTCACTTCTTCTTCGGCTGGGGCAGCAGCCGTCTGAGCGTGCGCCGACGCGTAGAGACACAGCACTCCGACCACAGACGAACGGATCACAAAAGCTCCTCGAGAAGCGATCGACCCTAAGGGCCTCTCCCCTCCAAGTCAACGAGACTGCCGTCACCACGCGATGTCTGTGCCCACCGGCGCAGACGGCATTCACACGGCGCAGATGGCATTCACACGGCGCAGATGGCATTCACACGGCGCAGACGGCATTCACACGGCGCAGACGGCATTCACACGCTCAGGAGAGACGCGCGGCCAAGCGGGTGTTGGCTTCGCGCAGCCTCGCCGACAACATGCGCGCGATGTTGATGATGACGAACGTGAACCCGTCGCGATGCTGCTTGCGGAACGAGGTCAGGTTCTCGGCTGACAGGTGCAGCACGTCACAGTCGGTGCGTGCGCGAATGGTGGCGGACCGGTATTCCTTGTCGATGAGGCTCATCTCGCCGAAGAACTCCGGGGGACCGAGTGTGGCGATGATGTTCTGGCTCCCTGTGGCGTCGCGCCGGAGCACCTCAATTTCGCCCGACCCGATGATGAAGACGCTGTCGCCGAGCTCGCCCTCTTCGAAGACCAGTTGACCAGCGGTGAAGCGCCGGGGCCGAGCCAGATCGGCGATGTATTCGAGCTCCTGATTCGACAACATCTCGAAGAGGGGCGAGCTGGAGAGAATCGCGACTTTGTCCATGTTCGCTCCGTGGTGGCCGGCAGTTGCTTCGCTCATGGCAGTGTCCTGGGGCTGGGCATCACGGTGCTTTCGCTGCGCCCTTGCGGCCATTCAGAAAATACGTCTCGAAGCGCCGGTCGCCCTCTTCGGACGATGCATTGATGGCCCGCGCCGGCTCGAGAAAGCCCACACCCCGCTCGCGATCGACCGTGTAGACCGCCAGCGCCTTCACCTCGAGGTTGTAGGCCTCGCGATCGTCGACCAGCGCGATGGCGAACGCGTGGCGCTGGTCGTCGCGGTGCCGGAAGTAGATGAAGTCGGTGCCCACCGAGCAGCCGAACAGCTCCTTGGCCCGGGCACGCACCGAAGCCAGCTTCGCTCGCGCGCCCTCGACCGCGCTGGCAGAACCGTTGGTCTCGGCGCGGAGCGCCTGTGTGTTTTTCTTTCGCTCCTCGGCCAGCCCGAAAAGTCGCTCCGCGGAGCGCCGTACCTTGCGCCCCAGCACCCGTGCCTCGCACGTCATCAGGTTGACCTCGGCGCTGCGCGTCCACAGCTTCTCGACGTCGTCCCAGAGGCGGTTGCGCCGCGTCAGCTCGCGCTCATACTCGTCGGCCATGACCCGGTGGCGGCGCTCCAGGGCTTGGACGTCGCCCGCTGGAGGGGTGCGTTCTTTCGCGTCATCGAGCTCACGCTCGGCCGCGCCCAGGCGGTACCACAGCTCGGAGACCCGAAAGCGTTGCTCTTCGAACGACGCGACGCCGGGGAAGCTGCGGTTTTCGAGCTCGGTCGATTCGGCCAGCAGGCG
>JAEUJT010000390.1 GCA_016793525.1 Archangium sp.
CAGCTCCGGCACTACGGGCGCCAACGCGTTGAGCGCCTGGCCCGCCGCGGTGCGCGTCTCGGCCGCGGTGCCCGCCGGGAATGACGGGAGCGCCGCTGCGATGCCCTCGGGCAGCGTGCCCGCCATCACCCGGTGGAATTCTGCCGCGAGCTCGGGGAACGCCTTCGCGTAAGCCTCGAGCCCCTGCTTCCACGTGTCGTGTGCGCGCTTCCCACCATCGACCGCACCGCGGAACGCCTTCAACGCGTCGTCAGGTACCAAGAACTGCGCCTGGGGATCCCACCCGAGCGCCTTCTTCGTCGCGGCCACCTCGTCGGGCCCCAGCGGGCTGCCGTGCGCCGACGACGTGCCCTGCTTCTTCGGGCTGCCGAAGCCGATGGTCGTCTTCACGATGATGAGCGAAGGCTTCCCCGTCTCGGCCTTGGCGCGCGAAATGGCCGCGTCGAGCCCGGCGAGGTCGGTGTTTCCATCGGACACCGTCTGCACGTGCCAGCCGTACGACGCGTAGCGCGCGCCCACGTCTTCGCTGAAGCAGAGGTTCGCCGGCCCATCGAGCGTCACGTCGTTCGCGTCGTAGAGGCAGATCAGCTTGCCCAACTTCAAGTGCCCAGCGAGGGAGGCCGCTTCACACGCCACGCCCTCCATCACGTCGCCGTCACCGACCAGCACGTAGGTGTGGTGGTCGACCACGGTGTGCCCGGGGCGGTTGAAGCGCGCCGCGAGCGAGCGCTCGGCGATGGCCATGCCGACCGCGTTGGCGTGCCCCTGCCCGAGCGGACCGGTGGTGGCCTCGACGCCGGGGGTGAGGCTGTATTCGGGGTGGCCAGGCGTCTTCGAGCCCCACTGGCGAAAACGCTGCAGCTCCTCGAGCGGCAGGTCGTACCCGGTGAGGTGAAGCAGCGAATAGAGCAGCGTCGAGCCGTGACCGGCGGAGAGCACGAAGCGATCTCTGTCGGGCCAGTGCGGCAGCGTCGGCGCGTGTTTGAGGTGCCGCTGCCACAACACGTAGGCCATGGGCGCGGCGCCGAGCGGCAGTCCCGGGTGCCCAGAATCGGCCTTCTGCACCGTGTCGATGGCCAGGGTGCGGAGGGTGTTGATGCACAGCGAATCGAGAGTCGTCGAAGCGCTCATGCGCCCAGAGCTACACCCAGACTTCGCTTCGGTCTCGCGGATTCGGCGACGAAGGTCAGGAACCTTCGCCCGCCAGGTAGCTGAGAATGACCTCGTCGAGGCTCTTCTCGCTGATCAGGTCTTCGCCGAAGAGCGTCTCGACGCCGACGTTGTTCTCTTTCGGGGCTTCGCGCAGCTCGCGGGCGGCCAACACCTCGGGAGGCACCACCACCGGCACCGGCTCGAGCGTCGCTTCGATCAACGGCAGCTCGAGCGTCGGCTTGACCGAGGCGATGGGTGCGAGCTGGCCCGGCTGGTAGCTCTGCCCGCCGCGATCGATGTCGTAGGAGCCGTTGACCAGGTTGCGCAGCATCTCTTTGTGCTGCGCCTCCATCATGTCGCGCACGAGCTCGGCCACGTTCGGCTGCTTGGCGATGGCCTCGTACGAGCCCTTCTTCGTCGCGAGAATGTTCCCGCCCACGAAGAGGTGGGTGATGATGTGGGGGTTGTTCACGCCAGAGTCTTCGGTCTGGACGTGGAAGACCTTCCCCTTGTGTTTGATGTTGTGGTTGAAGCCGGTGAGGGCTTTTTCGAAGGTCTTCCCCATGGCGCCGGTTCGGGCACCGTAGCAGAACGACCTCAGCGGCAAAACTTATCTCCCGGGCCCCACCTTGACGGCGGCGCCGCGACATTCGTACAGGGGCTCTCATGATCCCTTCTGCACCGCGCCTGATTCGCAGCCGCGTCGCCGTACCGGTCGCTCCCCCGGTGCTGAAGCCCTCGTTGATCCCCTTCGATCTGCTGCAAGACATGGAGCGCGAGGCCAAGCTCCAAGCTCAGCTCGAAGACGCCCGCGAAGAGCGCGACCCGCAGACCTCGCCCCTGCCGATCCCCGACGACGTGCTGGCCGACGATGTTGCGGTGTTGGCCGAGGCGCCCGCCGACCCGACCGTCGCGTTCTCCGCGCTGTCGAAGGTGTCGCTCTTCAAGCAGCTCCCCCGGCCGTCGCTCGAGGCGCTGGCCGCCGACGCCACCCAGCTCGAGATCCCCGACGGAGAGCTGCTCTTCGCCGAAGGTGAAGACGCGTCGTCGTTCTACGTGGTCATCGACGGCACGTTGGAAATCGTGCGCGAGAACAACGGCCGCCAAGTGGCGCTCCGCCACGTCGCGGCGGGCGAGGCCATCGGCCTGTTCGGTCTGTTCTCCGGACAGCAGCGGGCGGCGTCGGCGCGAGCCATCGGCGATTCCACAGTGCTGGTGGTCTCGGGCGCCAAGCTGCAGTCGGTGGTCGACCTCGACGAGGCGCTGCACGAGCGAATGCTGCGCTTCTACCGAGAACGCCTGCTCGAGGGCTTCATGGCGAACAAGGTGTTCGCCGACATCGACTCCATCGCCCGCGCGCGCCTGTTGGGCCGTTTCAAGCACCGCGACATCGCCGCCGGCGAGGCCATGCTCAGCCCCGGAGAGGTCACCAACCTCATCGCGGTCGTCACCTACGGCTCGCTGGTGCTCGAAGATCGCGCCACCCTGGGCGCCCAGCCGCGCCAGTTCGAGGTCGGCACCGGCCAGTTCCTCATCATCACCTGCGCCATGTCGGGCCTGCCGTCGAAGCTGCGCCTCTTCGCCACCGAATACGCGACGGTGTCGATGCTGAGCCACAAAGACCTGAACGAGCTGACCCGCGACTACCCGGCGCTCCGCACCTTGCCGACCCGGCTGCCAGCGGTGGCACGGCAGCTCGACCGCGACGTGTTCTGCGGCACCACCGGCGTCCCCGGGCTCTGAGCTCGACCGCCGACGGGAACGCGCGGGGCCCGCTCCGTGTTGAGCTGGAGCATGCGCCCTGTTGAGCCACTGACGTGACCAACCGCCCCACCCTGCACTTCGGCCGCCTCGCCGCGCTGGTGGGCATCGTCGCCGCGTCGCTCTTCTGGTGGGACGCGAGGCCGTTGCTCCCGTTCAAGCTGCTGGCCGTGATGGGCCACGAGACAGGGCACGCGCTGTCGTCGCTGCTGGTCGGCGGTTCAGTGCAGAAGGTCACCCTCTCGGTCGACCAATCGGGCGCGTGCCTCTCCTCCATTCCCGACGGGTTTTTCCCCAAGGTGCTCGTCTACTCGGGTGGCTACGTGGGGAGCGCCATCATCGCGGTGCTCCTGCTGGCGCTCACGTTCCGCTTTTCCGCCGGCCGGTGGATGTTGGGGCTGGCGAGCGTGTGGCTGGCGGTGATGGGCCTTGTCTACGCGCGCGACGTCTTCACCTTCGGGTTCTGCGCCGGGTTCGCTGTGCTCTTCGCCGCCGGAGCGCGCTGGCTCCCGCGCGACGCGGTCGACGCGGTGAACGTCTTCATCGCGGTGTTCACCGGGCTCTACGCGGCGCTCGACCTGCGCGATGACCTCTGGAACGGCGCGGTGCGGGTGCACAGCGACGCGCAGCTCCTGGCCGACCTCACCATCGTGCCCGCCATCGTCTGGGCCGCGCTGTGGACGATGCTGAGCCTGGCCATTCTCGCCGTGGGGGCCTGGCAGGCGGTGCAGACCCGGCCTACTCGCCCCGCGCCGCTTGAAGTTGCCGAGTCACTGCGAAGAAGAAGTCGTTGAGCCGCTGATCGACGCCCGCCGTGCCCGCCGCTTTCACCTGGCTCACCCGCGCCTCGAACGACAGCGGCGTCGCAGGCAGCGCCGGGCCTTGCTGCGCCGGAGGAGCGACCTCGCGCAGCACCCGACACTGGTAACAAGCGCCGTCTTTGTTCACCAACGCGCAGAGCCCTTCGTATTGGGCCTTCATCTCGGCGCGTGCCTGAGCGAGCGCGTGGCGCAGCTGAGGCTCGGTCAGCCCCAACACGCCGGCCGCATCGTCGTTTTTCAGCTCGAAGAACTCGCTCAGCACCAGCGCGGCGTGTTGCTCCGGGTCGAGCGACCGTCCGATGCAGGTGAAGCAAAAGGCGATGTGCTGCTCGACGTCGAAGACCACCGAGGGATCTGCGTACTTCGCCATCACCGAGTCGCGGCCCCGCTCGTCGCAGGCATCGACCATCACCTGCGAGTCCCAGCGGCGGGTGGAGCGCAGGTGGTCGATGGCCACCCGGCTGGCGATGGAGAACAGCCAGGTCTTGAGCGAGCTCTCGCCCCTGAAGCGCACCAGGCTGCGGCTCGCGCGGAGAAGCGTCTCCTGCACGATGTCGTCGGCGTCGTCGCGGTTGCCCACCAGCCGGCGCGCGAGCGACCGGAGCGCCGGCAGGTGCGGGGGCACCTGCGCCTCGAACTCGACGTCGTTCACCCTGCGACGCTGACCGCAAAGCCCTGAAGGGTCAACGGGTTGCGAAATCTTCGGCGCTTTTCCGGGGCCCCGTCGTCCAAACATCAGACCATTCACCAGGAGTCACCCGTGAAGAACCCCGTCGCCATCGCCATTCTCAACTTCCTCACCATCGGCTTGGGCACCGCGCTCCTCGGGAAGCGGCCGCTGTACGGCTGGCTGGCGTTTTTCGGCGGCAGCCTGCTCCGCTACGAGGAGATGCGCGTCGGCACCGCCGTCGACGGCTACCGGGAAGCCACGCGCGGCTGAGCGGCGGACCTACTTCCGCGGTCGATTCCGGTGCGACACGAAGGCCTCGAGCTCGGTGAGGCGAAAGTAGGGGTTCTGCGCCCGCTCGCGCGCCAGGCTCGACACCGGCACATCGCCGTAGTCGTGGCCCGGCCACAGCACCGTTTGGGCCGGGAGCGCGCCCAGCACCCGGTGGAGCGAGTCGAACATCTGCACCGCGTCGCCCCCAGGCATGTCACACCGACCGCAGGCGTCGACGAACACGGTATCTCCAGAGACGAGCGCCCCGCGCGCCAGCAGGCACTGCGAGCCGACGGTGTGCCCCGGCGTGTGCACGCAGGTCACC
>JAEUJT010000421.1 GCA_016793525.1 Archangium sp.
CACCTGTGTCGTTTGGCGGGCGGTCTCTTGCCGGCGTCTCGTCGCGTGTCTTCTCGCAGCCCAACGCGCGCCCGAGGGGGTTGCGCAGGGGAAACGTGACGAGATGACGAAGCTGATTCGGTTGGGACTGGTGTTGGGAAGTGCGCTCGTGGCCATTGGGTGCACCGCGGAGGCTCCGAAGTGCACGCCGCAAAACTGCGCCAACGGGTGCTGCAGCGCCGCGGGGGTGTGCGAGACGGCCGGGCGAGTCGACGCGTGTGGTCTCAATGGTGAGGCGTGCAAGACGATGTGCACGGTGTGCATGAGCGGCCTGTGCATCATGCCGAACACCTCTGCCGACTCGGGGATGCTCGACGCGGGGCCGCTCGACGCCGGAGTCGACTGCGCCACCGTGGGCGACGCGGTGCTCGGCACGTTGGAAATCATCAACGGGCAGATTCGCGTGCAGGCCTCGTCCGCGTTGCCGGCCGGCGTGGTGGCCGTCACCACGCACCAGGGTGGGCTCTACGGCCTGACCGAGGGCAAGGCGATTCACAACCTCGGCTCGTTCCCGTCGTTGACGCTGGGCGCGCGGGTGGCCTCGGTCGTTCCGGCGGGCATCGATGCGGGCTCGGGGTTTTTCCTCGGCGGCTACCTGGCCTCGAGCGGCGGCAAGCTGCTGGCGGGCTTCACCCAGTCGGGCGCGGGCTTCCCCGGAAAGGTGGCGGTGGTCACGGTGGCCGACGCAGGCGTGGAGTTCGTCAACGCGCCCGGCAACTACACCGCGGCGGGCATCGAGTCGGCCAACGCGTTCATCATCAACGGCGCGGGTTTGGGCAGTGCGACGGGCAACGCTGTGTACGCGCTGCGCACGGAGCCGACACAGACCGCTCAACTGGCGACCTTCGACACGTCACTCGGCGCGAGCGGGAGCGGCTTGACGGCCATCACCAGCACCGGCGTGGTGCTCGTGGGCTACGGCAAGAGCGACTTCACCAACGCCGTGCACGCCGTGCCGCCGTCGACGTACCTGGCCCCGGTGCTCGCGGGCACGAGCGTGAACCTCACCACCTCGTCAGCGCCACTGGTGGCCGAGGGCGACGTGGCCGACATGTCGTCGCTGGGGGGAGACGCGATGGTGGTGCGCGGAGGCTTCGACAGCGACTTCAACCCGTACACCAGCAAGGTGCAGCGAGTCGGCTTGACACTGTCAGGTTCTGGCGTGGCGGTGGGAACGCCGGTCGACGTGTTGCGCGAAAACGGGAGCCGGTGCACGCGGGTGCTCTTCGTCAGCGGCGGGTCGACGTCGATGCTGGTGGGCCTGCAAGACGGCAAGGGTCGTCGGTTGGTGCAGTTCATTCCATGAAGGTGCGTGGGGTGATGCTGCTGGTGGTGGTGGCCTGGAGTTGCGGGCCACCGCTGCCCAGTGATGACGCAGGTGTTCCGGGGCAGGTCGACGCCTATGCCGACCGCGTGGTGCGCTTCGTTCCCGGAGCGGGCGCGGGTTTCGGGCAAGACCTGATGCCCGGCGTGGTGTTGGGGCCGCCGAAGGGCAACGGCACGGCGAGTGGCTCGCTCGACGTGGTGTCGCTCGGGCGCGAGGGCGTCATCGAGCTCGAATTCACCGACCTGGAGGCCACCGACGGCCCCGGGGTCGACCTGTTGGTGTTCGAGAACCCGTTCTCCGGGTTTCTCGAGACCGGCGTGGTGGCAGTGAGCACCGACGGCGTCGACTGGCGAGAGTTTCCCTGCGCAGCCGACGATGTCGATGGCGGGTTTCCCGGGTGTGCGGGAGTGACGCCGGTGTACGCGAATGACGAGACCGGCGTGTCGGCGACCGACCCGGCGGTCTCCGGCGGCGACGGGTTCGACCTGGCGGCGGTGGGTCTGACGCGCGCGCGCTTCGTGCGGATCCGCGATTCTGGAGCGAACCGGTTCTACGGGCCACCGGGAGGAGGCTTCGACCTCGACGCGGTGTCGGTGGTGCACGGCGCGCCGCCGTAGCTGGGGGAGCGCGAAGCTTCGTGGCCGGAATTCCCGTCGCCGTTCGTCTCGGGTTACGGGAGATGAAAGTGCCCAGAGACGTCGACATCGCCTGGCAGCGTTTTTTTCCGCTCGTTCGCGAGAAGTGTCGGCGTGTGCTCGGCGACGGAGATGAGGCCAACGACGTGGCGCAAGACACCTTCATTCGCTTCTGGTCGACCGGCGTGCCGTCGACACAGCGCAGCGAGCTGGCCTGGCTCTACCGCACCGCGACCCATGCCTGCGTCGACCGGCTTCGGCAGCGCGCGATGCGGGAGCGGCCCGTGCCCGGGGCGCTCGAGACCAACGAGCTCGAGGCGGGCGCCGTCAGTCGACAGCTGCTCACCCGCCTCGTCGACCGCGCATCAGCCGACGAGCTCGAAGCCGCGGTGCTGGCGAGGCTCGACGGCATGACCCACGCCGAGGCCGCGGAGGTGCTCGGCGTCTCGGAGCGCACGGTGCGTCGGTTGATCAGCCGGTTCGATACCCTCGCGAAGGAGCTCGCGCCGTGAGCCACCCGTCGTTTTACGCGCTCGATGCATACGCCCTCGGAGGCGGCGCTCCCGAGCTGCGCCACCACGTCGCGGCGTGTCCCCAGGGTTCGGCGCACGTGCGGGCGATGCAGCTGTCGCTGCCGATGCCTCCGGCCGTTCAGTCGCTGCGTTCGTCTCGGCCCCGCACGTCGGGGTGGTTGACCCGCTGGGCGCCCGCGTTCGCGATCGCGCTGGTGGCGGTGGTGTCGGGCTGGGCGCTCACGCGGAGCGTCGATGCGCTCCGGGCCAAGGGCATGCCCGCGGCGGTGGTGTGGCTCAAGCGCGAAGGCGTCGCGTCGCTGTGGAACGGCCAGCGGGTGCGCGCGGGAGACGAGATTCGCCTCGAGGTGGCGCCGTCTGGGCTGGGCCACCTCGCGGTCATCGACGAGCCGACGGGCCGGGTGCTGTACGAGGCGCAGGTTCCGTCGCGCGAGCCCACCTTGACGCCGGCGTGGAAGCTCGATGACGCGGCCACCGCCGAGCGGCTGTGCGTGGTGCTGTCGAGCGCGGCGCCTGACGTCTCGACGCTTCGGTGCGGGTGCACGCCGTCGGTCGACCGGTGGTGCGCGCGGTTCGTGTTGGAACGGGAGCCTCGATGATCAGCCTCGTCGCCGTGTTGACGGTCCTCCACGCGACGCCGCCAGCGCCTCCACGCCGCGCGGTGCTGGTGGGGACCAACGCCGCCGTCGAAGGTCGCGCGCCGCTGCGCTTCGCCCATGGTGACGCGCAGTCGCTCGCTGAGGTGTTGCGCTCCAGCGGTGGGTTCTCGGCGGCAGATGTCGTCGTGCTGCTCGACCCCACACCCGAGGCCGTCTTGTCGGCGCTGGAGAGCGCCCGCACCGCGCTCGCGTCGAGCGAAGGGCTGCTGGTCTTCTATTACTCGGGCCACGCCGACGAAGCGCGGCTCTACCCCGGGGGCCGTGCCCTCACGTTGGAGGCGCTCCGCGAGCGGCTGGCCGACGCCACGCCCGGGGTGCGCATCGGCATCATCGACGCTTGCCGCGGGGGCGGGTGGACCCACGCCAAGGGGCTCGAGCCGACGGCGCCGTTCGAGGTGGGGCTGCCCGCGCTGTCGAGTGAAGGCACCGCGTTGATCGCCGCGAGCTCGGGGTTGGAAGAGGCGCACGAGGCCGAGGCGCTCCACGGCAGCTTCTTCACCCATCACCTGGTGGCTGGTCTGCGCGGCGCGGCAGATCACTCGGGCGATGGCCAGGTGACGTTGTCGGAGGCCTTCGGCTACGCCAACCGCCTCACCATTCGCGACACCGCCACGCGGGCGCGTGAGGCACAGCACCCGAGCTTCGACTTCAGGCTGCGCGGGCGACAAGACGTGGTGCTGACCTCGGTGCAGTCCGCCGGCGCGCAGCTCGTGTTGGCGCAAGACCGCGGGCCGCTCGAGGTGGTGCAGCTCTCCACGGGTCTGACGGTGGTCGAGGCCCTGCCCGGTGAGCGGGTGGTGCGCCTGACGTTGCCGCCCGGCGCGTACCTGGTGCGGAGGGTGCTCG
>JAEUJT010000446.1 GCA_016793525.1 Archangium sp.
TCGATGCCGCCCACGCCCCAGCCGACCACGCCGAGGCCGTTGATCATCGTGGTGTGCGAGTCGGTGCCCACGAGCGTGTCGGGGTACGCCGCGCCGTCGGCCGCCTTGAAGACGCCCTGCGCGAGGTACTCCAAGTTCACCTGGTGGCAGATGCCGGTGCCCGGCGGCACGGCGCGGAAATTCTTGAGCGCCTTCTGGCCCCACTTCAAGAACGCGTAGCGCTCCGTGTTGCGCTGGAATTCGACGTCGACGTTTTCAGTGAACGAGGCCTTCGTGGCGAAGGTGTCGACCATCACCGAGTGGTCGATGACCAGGTCGAGCGGGCACAGCGGGTTCACCTTGTGCGCATTGCCGCCCATCGACGCCAGCGCCTCGCGCATCGTCGCCAGGTCGACCACCACCGGCACGCCGGTGAAGTCTTGCAGCAGCACGCGCGCCGGCGTGAAGGAGATTTCAGTGTCGGGCTCGGCGGTGGGGTTCCACTTCATCACCGCTTCGACGTGCTCCTTCTTCACCACCCGGCCGTCTTCGAGGCGAAGCAGGTTCTCGAGCAGCACCTTGAGCGAAAACGGCAGCGTGTCGACCACCGGGTGCTGCGCGGCGAGCGTCTTGAGCGAAAAGATGTCGTGCGGCACGCCACCGACGGTGAGCTTCGTGCGCGTCTTGAATGAATCCGAATGATTGGCCATGGCGTGTGCGCTTATTCCGCCCCGGGTGCCTGCGCGCAACACTTCTCTCAATGAAGGGCGGCTCCAGCGCTCCGTGGCAGCCACGCTGGAGCGGCCCTCGGGGAAAAAGTCCCGCGAGCACACCGGGTCGGGGCTTTTTCGCGTCTACCGCTCGTACTCTTGGCGGGCCGTTTCAGCGCGGAACTGGCAGGGGTGGCCGCTGCGCGTGGGGAAGTAGTCTTTCACGTGGTCGAGCGCGGCGTGGGCCTTGTCGTACTGCTTCAGCTCGAAGCGCTGCCGGGCCTCGAGGAGCAGCTTGTTGCATTGCAGGTCGAGCTTCGAGCGCGTCTCCACCATGTTGCGGCGGGCCAGGTCGTACGTCGCGCCGCGCTGCTCGGCGGGCAGCGATTCGAGCGTCAGCCACGCCTCGCGAAAGTCTTTGTAGGCGTGCCACAGGTTGGCGGCGCCGATGCCGGCCTGGGTCAGCTTCAGCTCCGCGCGGTGGAACTTGGACAGCGCGTCGGTCTTCAGGCCTTCGGCGTCGGTCTCCGGCAGCACCGCCACCTCGACCGAGAGGTTCCACACCCGCCAGGTGTCGGACCACGGCGGGTTCTTGAGGTTGTCGAAGGTGAGCGTGTTCACCTCGTTGCGCTTCAGCACCGTGCTGGGAATCAGCAGGTCGTGGCTCACCTCGTCGGCGGCCAGCGCGTCGGCGTCGAGCGGGCCGACCTCGACCCCGTTGACCGACACCATCACCTCGCCGGGCGCGATGTCTTTGCTCTGGTAGTGCAGCACCACCATCACCTGCACCGGCGCCTTGGGCTCGAACTCGAAGCTGACCGAGTTCGCGTGCTCGAACATCACCCCGTCGCCGAGGCCAAACGAGTGCTCGACCGGGTCGGCGGTGAGCGCGGTGGCCTCGCGCGGCTTGTTCACCGTCTCGCCCTGCTGGAGCAGCCCGTTCACCACCGCGACCATCGCGGCGACGAAGAGCAGCGCCAGCACCGCCACCGCGATGCGCACCGGCTTCGACGCCTGGGTCCAGAAGATCTCGACCCGCCCGAGCTGCTCACCCTTCTTGCGGCGAATGCGCGCCTTTTCGGCGGCGGAGAGCTCGATGTCGTTCAGCTTCACGTCGAGCGCGCTCTCGAGCACCTTTTCCACCACCTGCTTCGGGCGCTCGGGCCTGGCACCTTCGGTGGACTTTCGCCGGCTGTACGCCCCCGCGGCCGGAGAGAGGGGCGGTGGATCATCGACCGCCTCCATCATCTTCGTCTCGCGCCCGCCGAGCTGGGCGAGGTCGCCGCGCTGCACGTTCTCGGGGACGCCGGCCACGCCTTTGTTGCGCGACCGCTTGAGCTCCGACGCCTTCACCACCCGGGTGTGCAGGCCGCCGTCTTCGAGCGGCACCTCGCCGGTGGCGCCGTCGCCCTCTTGGGCGTGTACGTAGGTGAAGGTGAAGGCGATGGTGCCCAGCCCGATGGTGTCGCCGTCTTTGAGCGCCTGGCGCTGCACCGCCTCGCCGTTCACCTTGGTGCCGTTCGACGAGTTCAGGTCTTCGATGACGACCGAGTCACCTTGCTCGATGAGGCGCGCGTGTTTCCGCGACACGCCGGCCTCGTAGAGAATCACGTCGCACTCCTCGGTGCGGCCGATGAGGACGGAGTCTTGATCGAAGACGAACTCGCGCCCTGCTTCTTTGCCGGAGGCGATGACGAGCTGAAATGACATTCAGGTCAGCGGGAGTGTAGTGACGCAGAGGCCGCGCGGGCAACGACGGCTTTTGCCCATTCGGGCGACACCACCGCCGCGTCGCCGCCGAACGACAGAACCCACTGCGCCAACCAGGCCTCGGAATCGCCCGGCACGCCCACCTCGAGCCGCCCGTCTGGCAGCACCTGCGCCGCGTCGCCGAAGCGCTCGCGTACGTACGCCGCTGCCCCCGCCTCGAAGCGTACCCGCACCGTGGCCGGCGCCTCCGCGCCCCGCTGTCGGGTGAAAGGCCGAGGTGGCGCCGTCTCCTCGAAGCGCTCCGCCGTCACCGCCAAAGTCGACAGCCGGTCGAGGCGAAACAGCCGCACCGCCGCGCGGGTGTGGCACCAGCCCGACAGGTACCAGTGGCCGTGGGCGTGAAAGAGCTCATACGGCCGCACCCGGCGCGCGGTGGGGGCGCCCTGGCCTTGCCCCGACTGGTAGTCGAAGGTGATTTCGCGGCGCTCGGCCATGGCCTGGGTGATGCGCACGGCTTCTGACGGCGCGTCGTGCCGCACGTCGAGCTGCCGCGCCGAGGCCCGCACCTGCTCGACCGCCGCCCCGGGCAAGGTGCGCTCCAACTTCTGGA
>JAEUJT010000399.1 GCA_016793525.1 Archangium sp.
CTCGGCGGTCAAGCAGACGTGAAGGGCGTCTCAGGTACGTGGAAGGACCTCACCGACAACGTGAACCTCCTCGCCGGTAACCTCACCAACCAGGTGCGCAACATCGCCTTGGTGACGACGGCCGTCGCCAACGGAGACCTCTCGAAGAAGATCACCGTCGACGCGAAGGGCGAAATCCTCGAGCTGAAAGACACCATCAACACCATGGTGGAGCAGCTCCGCGCCTTCGCCGCAGAAGTGACGCGCGTCGCTCGCGAAGTGGGTACCGAGGGTCGCCTCGGTGGTCAGGCCCAAGTGTCTGGCGTCGCCGGCACGTGGAAAGACCTCACCGAAAACGTGAACTTCATGGCCTCGAACCTGACCAACCAGGTGCGCGGCATCATCAAGGTCGTGACCGCCGTCGCCAACGGCGACCTGTCACAGAAGTTCGTGCTCGAAGCGAAAGGCGAGATCGCCGCGCTCGCCGACACCATCAACGCCATGACGTCGACGCTCCGCACCTTCGCCGAGCAGGTGACGACCATGGCCCGCGAAGTGGGCACGGAAGGGAAGCTTGGTGGCCAAGCGAAAGTGCCAGGCGCCGCCGGCACGTGGCGCGACCTCACCGACAACGTGAACATGCTCGCCGGGAACTTGACCAACCAGGTGCGCAACATCGCCGCGGTCACCACCGCCGTCGCCACCGGAGACCTCTCGCAGAAGATCACCGTCGACGCGCGCGGCGAAATTCTCGAGCTGAAGAACACCATCAACGCCATGGTGGAGCAGCTGCGCACCTTCGCCCGCGAAGTGACGCGCGTCGCCCGCGAAGTCGGCACCGACGGCAAGCTCGGCGGCCAAGCGAAGGTGCCCGGCGTCGCAGGCACCTGGCAAGACCTCACCGAAAACGTGAACCTGATGGCCTCGAACCTCACCTCGCAGGTGCGCGGCATCGTCAAGGTCGTGACCGCCGTCGCCGAGGGAGATCTGTCACAAAAACTCGTCGTGGAAGCGAAGGGCGAGATCGCCGCCCTCGCCGACACCATCAACAACATGACCGGCACCCTGCGCGTGTTCGCCGACCAAGTGACCACGGTGGCCCGCGAAGTCGGTAACGAGGGGAAGCTCGGCGGTCAGGCCCGCGTGCCAGGCGCCGCCGGTACGTGGCGCGACCTGACCGACTCCGTGAACATGCTCGCCGGTAACCTCACCTCGCAGGTGCGCAACATCGCCAAGGTGACGACGGCCGTCGCGAACGGCGACCTCTCACAGAAGATTACCGTCGACGCGAAGGGCGAGATCCTCGAGCTGAAAGACACCATCAACGCCATGGTGGAGCAGCTCCGCACATTCGTGACTGAAGTGACCCGCGTCGCCCGCGAAGTCGGTACCGAAGGCAAGCTCGGCGGCCAGGCAGAAGTGCCCGGCGTCGGCGGCACGTGGAAGGAGCTCACCGAAAACGTGAACCTGATGGCCTCGAACCTCACCTCTCAGGTGCGCGGCATCGTCAAGGTCGTGACCGCCGTCGCAGAAGGTGACCTGAACAAGAAGTTCATCGTCGAAGCGAAGGGCGAGATCGCCGCGCTCGCCGACACCATCAACGACATGACCGACACGCTGCGCACGTTCGCCGAGCAGGTGACGACGGTGGCCCGCGAAGTGGGTATCGAAGGCGAGCTCGGCGGCCAGGCCGAGGTGCCGGGCGCCGCGGGTACGTGGCGCGACCTCACCGACAACGTGAACCAGCTCGCCGCGAACCTCACCACCCAGGTGCGCGCCATCTCCGAGGTCGCCACCGCCGTGACGAAAGGCGACCTGACCCGCACCATCGACGTCGGCGCCGAGGGCGAAGTGCTCTCGCTGAAGGACACGATCAACCAGATGATCGCGAACCTGAAAGACACGACGCACACCAACAAAGAGCAAGACTGGCTCAAGACGAACTTGGCCAAGTTCTCCCAGATGATGCAGGGGCAGCGGAGCCTCGAGTCGCTCGCCCAGCTGATCATGTCGGAGCTGACGCCGCTCGTGTCGGCCCAGCGCGGCACCTTCTTCATCGTCGACCCGAAGGCGCCGTTCGACGAGCCGGCGCTGAAGCTGATCAGTAGCTACGCGTTCAACCACCGCAAGAACCTGGGGAACCGCTACGCCTTCGGCGAAGGGCTCATCGGCCAGTGCGCGCTGGAGAAGAAGATCATTCTCGTTGAAGACGTGCCGGTCGAATACGTCGGGGTCAGCTCGTCGATGGGCGAGGCCGCGCCGCGCAACCTGCTGGTGCTGCCGGTGCTCTTCGAAGGGCAGATCAAGGGCGTCATCGAGCTCGCTTCGTTTCAGCACTTCAACCCGATTCACATCACCTTCCTCGAGCAGGTGATTTTGAGCGTCGGCGTCGTGTTCAACATGATCACCGCGTCGATGCGCACCGAGGAGCTGCTCGAGGAGCTCAAGCGGTCGAACGTCGAGCTCGGCAAGCGCACCAACGAGCTCGAAGAGAAAGCGTCGCTGCTCGAAGACAAAAACGCCGAGATCGCGCACGCCAGCGCGTCGCTCGAAGAGAAGGCGAAGCAACTCGCGCTGGTCTCCAAGTACAAGTCGGAGTTCCTCGCGAACATGTCGCACGAGCTGCGCACGCCGCTCAACAGCTTGCTCATTCTCGCCAAGCTGCTGTCCGACAACGACGAGAGCACGCTCACCGAAAAGCAGGTCGAATACGCGAAGACGATCCACTCCGCGGGCAACGACCTGCTGGTGCTGATCAGCCAGATCCTCGACCTGTCGAAGATCGAAGCCGGCAAGCTTCAGATCGAGCCGCAGCGCATCGGCTTCACCGACCTGCGCGCGTACGTCGAGAGCACCTTCCGCCAGGTGGCGATTCAGAAGGGGCTCGCGTTCCAGATCACCTTCTCCGCCGGGGCGCCCGCCAGCATCACGTCGGACATGCAGCGGCTGCAGCAGATCTTGAAGAACCTGCTCTCGAACGCGTTCAAGTTCACCGACCGCGGCTTCGTCGAGCTGATCATCGGCCGGCCGGCGGCGACCACCGAGTTCGCGAACCCCACGCTCCAGCGCGCGAAGGGCGTGGTGGCCTTCAGCGTCGCCGACTCGGGCATCGGCATCTCGAGCGACAAACAGCAGCTCATCTTCGAGGCGTTTCAGCAGGCCGACACGTCGACCAGCCGCATGTACGGCGGCACCGGCCTCGGCCTCACCATCAGCCGCGAGCTCGCCAACCTGCTCGGCGGTGAGATCACCATCAACAGCACGCCGGGCGCGGGCAGCACCTTCACCCTGTACCTGCCCGTCACCGCCACCGACCTCGACCTCGACTACCGCGAGGGCTCGCCGCTGCCGTTCCTCTCTCCGGTGTCGACGGGCGCGCCGGCGCTCAGCTCGGGCAGCAACGCCGAGCTGGCGGGCAAGAAGGTGCTGCTCATCGACGACGACGCGCGCAACCTGTTCGCCGTCACCAGCCTCCTCGAGCGGAACGGAGTGCGGGTGGTCTCGGCCAGCACCGCACAGGAGGCGCTCGCCGAGCTCCGCGCCAACGCCGACGTGGAGATGGTGCTGCTCGACATCATGCTCCCGGGGGTCGACGGCTTCGAGGTCGCCCAGAGCATTCGCGCGATGGAGGCCTTCACCACCCTGCCCATCATCGCCCTCACCGCCAAGGCCATGCCCGGCGACCGCGAGAAGTGCATCGACGCCGGCTGCACCGACTTCTTTCCGAAGCCGGTCGACGTGGAGCGGCTGGTGACGGCGATGAAGGGCCACCTGCGCACGTGAGGCGCGACATGGGCGAGCCGGGGCAGGCACGAGAGAAGGTCAACGTCTTGGTGGTCGACGACCGCCCGGAGAACGTGCTCGCCCTGAGCGCGGTGCTCTCGAGCCCCGACTGCAACGTGGTCACGGCGCGAACCGGCGCCGAGGCGCTCAAGAAGGTGCTGAAGCACGAGTTCGCGGTCATCTTGCTCGACGTGCTCATGCCCGCGATGGATGGGTTCGAGACCGCGCGGTTGATCTCCGAGCGCGACGCCTCGCGCAAGGTGCCCATCATTTTTCTCACCGCGGCCGGCGCCGACACCACCTCGGTGCGCGAGGGCTATTCGGTGGGCGCGGTCGACTACCTGGTGAAGCCCATCGAGCCCGACGTCGTGCGCTCGAAGGTGGCGGTGTTCATCGAGCTCTACCGGCGCTCGAAGCAGACGCTGCGCGAAGAGACGCAGCTCCGCGAAGCCGACCGGCTGCTGAGCCAGCAGGCGATCAACGAGCGCGAGGCCGAATACGAAGCGACGTTCGAGAAGGCCGCGGTGGGCATCGCGCAGGTCGGAATCGACCGCCGCTGCCTGCGCGCGAACCAGAAGCTGTGCGACATCACCGGCTACACGCTGCGCGAGCTGCTGGAGCTGCGGCTCGAGAAGCTCATTCACCCCGGCGACATCGTTCGCTACGCCGACGGCCTGCAGCGGCTGCTGTCTGGCGAGCAGAGCGTGCACCTCGAGCAGCGCTTCGTGCACAAGACCGGGCGCACGCTGCGCATCGACTTCACCGCCTCGCTCCTGCGCGACACCCACGGCCAGCCGAAGAAGTTCATCGTCATCGTCGAAGACGCCACCGAGCGGAAGCGCGCCGAGGAGGGCCAGCAGGTGCTCGCGCAGACCAGCAAGCTGCTGCTCAACTCCCTCGACACCACCTCCACCCTGGCCAACGTGGCGCGCAGCCTGGTGCCCGGCTTCGCCGACGCGTGTGTCATCGACCTGGTCATTGGCGACACGTCGCCCGGCGGCGTCACCATCGCCCACGCAGACCCCGTTCGGGCCACGCTGCTCGAGCAGGTGCTGCGCCTGCAAGACCCGGCGTCGTTCCTCAGCGCGGGCCGCGTGGTTGAAGGCCGCCAGCCAGCGCTCTTCCCCGAGGTGACCGTCCTGGTGCGCGCCGACTGGGCGCCGGAGCCGGAGGCGCTCGCGATGCTGCAGCGGCTCCAGATCAAGTCGGCGATCATCGTGCCGCTCAAGGTGCGCGGCACCACGCTTGGCACCATCAGCTGCTTCTCGTCGTCTGACAGCCAGCGGTACTCGGTGTCAGACCTGGGCATCGTCGAAGATCTGGCCCAGCGCGTGTCACTCGCCATCGAGAACGCGCGGCTGTACCGCGAGGCCCAGGCGGCCATCGGGGCGCGCGAAGAATTTCTCTCCATCGCGTCGCACGAGCTGCGCACGCCGCTCACGCCGCTCCAGATCCAGCTCCAGCGCATGTTGGGGGTGCGCGGCAAGTACGGCGTCGAAGACATGCCGCGAGATCAGATCCGCGCCATCGTCGAGCGCTCCGCCCAGCAGGTGGGCCGCATCGCCGCGCTGATCAGCAGCCTGCTCGACGTGTCGCGCATCACCGCCGGCGCCCTCACCTTGCAGCGCGAGGAGACCGACATCTGCAAGCTGGCGGAGAGCGTCATCGCGGCGCACAACGAGCAAGCGCGCACCAGCGACACGCTCATTACGCTCTCGACGTCGGGCCCCATCACCACCTGGTGTGACCCGCTCCGCGTCGAGCAGGTCATCGCCAACCTGCTCACCAACGCGGTGAAGTACGGCGATGGGCGGTCGATTCAGGTCTCGGTCACGTCGGCCGATGGGAGCGGCATCATCACCGTCACCGACCACGGCATCGGCATTCCCCCCGAGCAGGTGTCGGCCATCTTCGAGCGCTTCGAGCGCGGCTCGGCGCCGAGGAGCTACGGCGGGCTCGGGCTCGGCCTCTACATCGCGCGGCAGATCGTCGACGCGCACGGCGGTGAGATCTCGGTCAAGAGCAACCCGGGCAAGGGCTCGGTCTTCACCGTCAAGCTGCCGCTGCTGCGGGGCCGCAAGCCGTCGCGCCCGCTCCCGGAGATCGCGCCACCGTCGCCGGTGACGGCCCAGGTGCCCTCGAAGGAGCGCCGGGTGCTGCTGGTCGAAGACGACGAAGACATTCGCGCCGCGGTGTCGGAGCTGCTGATGAGCGAGGGCTACGACGTGGTCATGGCGCGCAACGGCCAGGAGGGGCTCCAGCGGCTGCAATCGCTCACCAAGCCGCCGAACGTCATCGTGCTCGACCTGCTGATGCCGGTGCTCGACGGGGTGGGCTTCGCTGCCGAGCAGCAGAAGAAGCCGGAGTGGTCAGAGATCCCCGTCGTGGTGCTCTCGGGCAACGGCTCCGGCGGTCACCCGCGCGCGCAGATACCCCGCGCGGTGTTCCTGCAGAAGCCGGTCGACGTCGACGACCTGCTGCGGCTCATCGACCAGATTTGCTCGCGCTCGACGCCGGGCCGTCAGCCTCAGCCGACGGCGACGACCACGCAGTAGTCTTTCTTGCCCTTCTGCAGCAGCAGGTAGCGGCCCTTGAGCAGCTGGGCCGTGCCGACCTTGGCGGTCTTGTCGGTCACCTTCTCTTTGTTGACCGAAAAGCCGTTGGGAATGAGCCGGTGCGCCTCGCCCTTCGACGCGACCAGCCCACCGTGCGTCGACACCAGGTCGACCACAAGAACGCCGGCCTCGAACAGCGCGCGCGGCACCTCGACCACGGGAACTCCAGCGCCGCGGAAAAGCGGGAGGAAGCGATCTTCAGGCAGCGCCTGGAGCGCGTCGACGGTGCCCTTGCCGAACAGCACCTCGGTCGCCTGGTGCACGAGCTTCACCTCGTCGCCGCCGTGCACGCGGGTGGTGATGTCGGTCGCCAGCGCCGTCTGCAATGCCCGGTGGTGCGGAGCCCCGTCGTGGGTGACCTCGAGCGCCTCGATCTCCTCGCGGCCGCGCAGGGTGAAGATGCGAATGAACGACTTCGCGTCGTCGTCGCTCGCGTTGAGCCAGAACTGGAAGAACTCGTACGGCGAGGTGCGCTTCGGGTCGAGCCAGACGTTGCCCTTTTCGGTCTTGCCGAACTTGGTGCCGTCGGCCTTCTTGATCAGCTGGGTCGTGAGCGCAAACGCCGATTCACCGGCCTTGCGGCGGATCAGCTCGGTGCCGGTGACGATGTTGCCCCACTGGTCGGAGCCGCCCATCTGCAGCTTCACGCCGCGGTTTTTCCACAGCCAGTAAAAGTCGTAGCCCTGCAGCAGCTGGTACGAAAACTCGGTGAACGACATACCCTCGCGCGACTCGCCGCCGATGCGGTTCTTCACCGAGTCTTTCGCCATCATGTAGTTGACGGTGAGGTGCTTGCCGACGTCGCGGAGGAACTGGAGCAGCGTGACGTCTTTCGTCCAGTCGAGGTTGTTGACGAGCTCTGCGCCGCCCGGGCCCGGGGTGAAGTCGAGGAAGCGCTCGAGCTGAGCGCGCTGACCGGCGAGGTTGGCGTGGAGCGAGTCTTCAGACAGCAGGTTGCGCTCCTCCGATTTTCCCGATGGGTCACCCACCATGCCGGTGGCGCCGCCCAGCAACACGAAGGGCTTGTGCCCCGCCTGCTGAAAGTGGAGCAGCGTCATCACCTGCACCAGGTTGCCCACGCCGAGCGAGTCGGCCGTCGGGTCGAACCCGATGTAGCCAGACACCCGCTCACCGCGCAGCAGCGCGTCGGTGCCCGGAATGGAGTCGTGCAGCATCCGCCGCCACGTCAACGTTTCGACGAAGTCGCTCATCGGCGGCTCTTTGCATCAACTGCCGAGGAGACTCACCAAAAACCATGGCCCCGGTGACGTGCGGGCCGCAGCCGAGGTACATGGCCCGCGTGCGATGCTCCCTTCTGGCGGCGGTGGCGGTGGTGATGTCGGCGTGCGGGCCCGAGCTGGCGACGCGGGTTGACGCGCTCGGCTCCACCACGTTCGTCATCAACGCGGTCTACGGCGGAGGCGGCTCATCGGGCGCCACCCACCGCAACGACTTCATCGAGCTGCGCAACGTCTCGAGCGCGCAGCAGTCGCTCAGCGGGTTGACGCTGCAGTACGCGTCGGTCCTCGGCAGCAGCTGGACGGTGACCGACCTCACGCCCACCATGGTGCCTTCGGGCGGGTATTACCTGGTGCAGTACGGTAGCGGCGGCAGCCAGGGAGCGCCGCTTCCATCGGCCGACGCGACGAACAGCTCGCAGATCGCCATCTCCGACTTCAAAGTGGCCCTCGTCACCGGCAACACCCCGCTGTCGGGCGACTGCCCGCGAAGCAACGCCGCGGCGCTGGCCCGAATCGTCGACTTCATCGGCGCCGGCCCCACGGTGTCGTGCTCCGAGATGAGCCCCGCGCCGCAGCCCTCGGCCACCACGTCGGTGGCGC
>JAEUJT010000483.1 GCA_016793525.1 Archangium sp.
CCCGCCAATGCCAGCCCGCGGCTAAGGTGCACGACCATGGTCTCTCTCAACGCAACGCGCGCGGTGCACTGGCTGGCGAGCGCCGTGGTGCTCAGCCTGAGCAGCGGGTGTCTTGGTGTGGTCGAGGCGACCGACGACGCGGGGCCCGGGCGCGATGCGGGTTCAGACGATGCAGGGCTCCAGCTCGATGCAGGCCTCGACGAAGACGGTGGCGCGGTACTCGACGCTGGCGAGGTCGATGCCGGAGAGCCGCTCGACGGGGGAAGTGCTGCTTCTGACGCGGGCGCGTCATCTGATGCGGGGAGCGCTCCCGATGGGGGGGCGTCGTCGGACGCGGGGAGCGCAGTCGATGCGGGGAGCGCAGTCGATGCGGGGAGCGCAGTCGACGCGGGGAGCACAGTCGATGCGGGGAGCGCAGTTGATGCGGGGAGCGCAGTTGATGCGGGGAGCACAGTTGATGCGGGGAGTCCGGACGCGGGTACGACTGTCGACGGGGGCGTGGTGGCGCTGTTCGTGCCCGCGCCTCCTGCCTACTGGTACGTGGATCGGAGACCGCTCGTCGTGACCGTGGGCGGCGCTGGTGTCACGCACTACAAATTCGCCATCGACAACGCGGCCTTCAGCGCCGAATTCGCGGTCGCCACGCCCATCTCCATCTCGACCATCGCGGCGGGCAGACGCACGCTGAAGATCATCGGGCGCGGGGCCGCGGGCATCTGGCAGGTGACGCCCACGTCGGCGAGCTTCCACATGGTCAGCCCCGAGAGCGAACCCGTGCCGTCGTGCACGCTCCGGACCGACGGCGGCATGTGCGACCTCATCATCAGCGCCCAGAAGTCGTACTTCGCGACGGCGACGACCTTCATCGACAACAACATGAATGGGCAGCCCGACTTCGAGACCATCGTCGCACCGCAACCGGGTTGGCGGGTGTGCCTGAAGAGCGGCGGCCTACAGCAGGTGAGCTTCACTGGATTCATCGGCTCGGCAGAGAACCCCATCACCATCACCAATTGCGGTGGGCGGGCCGACTTCGCCTACAGCGGCGCGGGCCAGGCCATCGGCATTTACCAGTCGCGGTACCTGCGGGTGGTGGGCACCGGCGACCCAAACTTCACCCACGGCATTCACATCGCCACCTCGGGCACTCAGGGCGCGCACGGTCTCGAGTTCACCACAGGCACGTCTGACTTCGAGGTCGCCTACGTGGAAGTTGCGTCAGCGGCCTACGCCGGCATCGCGGCGCGCACCGACGTGAGCTGCGCGTACCACCGCACCAACTTCGTGCAGAACAACACCTTCATTCACCACACCTACGTGCACGACACGAAGGGCGAGGGTTTCTACATCGGCGGCTCGCACTGGGCTTCGATGGACAACGTCGACGCGGGCATCACCGTGTGCGGCACGTTCGGCACTGGCACCGCGGTGTGCTCGGGCACGTGCCGCTATGAGCCAGAGCTCCACGGGTTGCGGGTGCACGACAACCTCATCGAGCGCACCGACGCAGACGGACTGCAGGCCTCGAGCGCGGTGAGCGATCGCAACCCGACCGCCGCCGGCGCCGCGTGGGACACGGAGATCTACGACAACGTGGTGCGCCAGGCTGCATCGGCACCCGGTGGGTACAACTCGGGCGGCATGGCGATTCAGAGCGGCACCGGCGGCCGCGTCTTCCGCAATCAGATTCTCGATACCTTTCGCGACGGTGGCTACGCGGGCATCTTCATCGGCACGCCCGGCCCACTGTGGCTGTACAACAACCTGGTGGTGGGCAACACGGTGGTGGGCATCGGGGTGCAAGACAACAACCCGCGCCTCACCGCTGGGCCGTTCATTCTGGCGAACAACACCGTGGTGGGTTCGACGAACGAGGGCGTCTACATGTACCACCAGCACAGCACCGGGAACCTCTGCGTCAACAACATCCTCCTCGGGGCGGCGGTGCCGATTCGCCTCAACTCCGGCTCGGTCAACCTGACGTCGTCGAACAACATCACCGCGGGCACGCTCGCCAGCCACTTCGTCGACGCGGGCGGCGGCGACTTTCACCTCGCCTCGTCATCGACGGCCATCAACGGAGGCCTCAACGCCGCGGTGCACGGCGTGCTCGACGACCTCGACAAGCGGCCGCGTGACGCGGGCGCGTACGACATCGGCGCCTACGAATACCGGCCGTAACACGCGCGTGCACTCGACGCGGCAGCGCGCTATTCGCTGCCGACCATGGCTCAGCCCACTGTCCTGTTGCTCGAGAACATTCACGCCGTGGCCGAGGCGCAGCTCAAGGCTTCTGGCTTCACGATTCGCCGCCACAACGGAGCCCTGAAAGAAGACGAGCTCATCGCGCAGCTCGCGGGCGTGCAGGTGCTGGGCATTCGCAGCAAGACCACCATCACCCGCAAGGTGCTCGAGTCACCGCAGGCGAAGGAGCTGCTCGCGGTCGGCGCGTTCTGCATCGGCACCAACCAGATCGCGCTCGACGACGCGATGCGCCGCGGGGTGTGCGTGTTCAACGCGCCCTTCTCGAACACCCGCAGCGTGGCCGAGCTGATCATCGCGGAGATCATCATGTTGTCGCGACACCTCGGTGACCGGTCGTCAGAGATGCACCGCGGCACGTGGAAGAAGCTGGCCACCGGGGCCCACGAGGTGCGCGGCAAGACGCTGGGCATCGTCGGCTACGGGCACATCGGCTCGCAGCTGGGCGTGCTGGCGGAGTTCTTCGGCATGAAGGTGGTGTACTTCGACGTGGGCACCAAGCTGCCGATGTCGAACAACGCGCCGGTCCAGACGCTCGACGCGCTGTTGGCGCAGTCAGACTTCGTGACGCTCCACGTGCCGGAGACGCCGCAGACCAAAGGCATGATCGGCGCGGCCCAGCTGGCGATGATGAAGAAAGACGCGTGCCTGCTGAACGCGAGTCGCGGCACGGTGGTGGTCATTCCCGCGCTGGCCGATGCGTTGAAGCGCGGGCACCTCGGCGGTGCCGCCATCGACGTGTACCCAGAGGAGCCCGAGGGCAACACGGCCGAGGGCTTCGTGACCCAGCTGCAAGGGTTGCCGAACGTGGTGCTGACGCCGCACATCGGCGGCTCGACGCTCGAGGCGCAAGAGGCCATCGGCCGCGAGGTCGCGACCAGCCTCGAGAAGTACATCGCCACCGGCGCGTCGGCGGGCTCGGTGAATTTCCCGCAGGTCGAGCTGGCCCCGACCCCGGGTACCTTCCGCCTGGCGCACGTGCACCAGAACGTGCCGGGTGTGTTGCGCGACGTAAACCGGGTCATCGGCGACGCAAACGCCAACATTCACGCGCAGCTGCTCTCGACCAACCCCGACATCGGCTACCTGGTGATGGACTTGGACACGGCGATGGCGACGCAGGTGACCGACGCGCTGAAGAAGCTGCCGACCACCATTCAGGCGCGCGCGCTGAGCTGAACTCCGTCTCCTTCCGCTGCTGCTCTCGCTGGAGGTGCTGGGCGCCGAGAGTCGGAAGGCTTCGCGTCAGCCCCCTCCGTCGAGGACTTTGCCGCGGCGACTTCACCGAGATGCACAACCTGCTCTGGCGACTGCAGCCGCTGAACACGCCGAAGACGCCGCTGCTGGGAGTCGGAATGCACGAGGGCTGGCGACGGACCAAGCGCATTCGCGCAATGGCACACCCCGCGGTGAAGGTCCCGGGCGTGACCGACGCAACGAGGGGCACGGCGTCGAATGTCACCGACCTGGGCCTGCCGCCGCCGATGGAAGCGCCCGGCGTCGATGGGGGGGCCTCCGAGCCCGAGCTTGCCGACTGCAGGACGCCGAAAGCTCAGCTGAGAATTTTGCCGGGGTTCAGAATCCCCGCGGGGTCGAGCGCGCGTTTGAGGGCGCGCATGAGCTCGAGCTCGGCCGTGGTGCGCGAGTAGCCCAAGAAATCGCGCTTCAGGAGCCCGACGCCGTGCTCCGCGCTGATGCTGCCCTGGTGCGTGCGCACGAGCTCGAACACGTCGCGGTCGACCTCGTGGGTCTTGGTGTGGAAGGTGGCGGCGTCCATCGTGTCGGGCTTCATGATGTTCACATGCAGGTTGCCGTCGCCGATGTGGCCAAAGAGGCACAATTCCCAGCTCGGGTAGCGCTGCGCCAACAGCTTCTCGAGCGACGCGCAGAAGGTGTCGAGCTGGGTGATGGGGAGTGAGATGTCGTTTTTGTGCGGCAGGCCGGTGGCCGAGAGGCTCTCGGAGATGCCCTCTCGCAGCTGCCACAACACGCGCTGCTGTGAAACGTCGGCCGCCAACGTTCCGTCGCGCACCAGGCCCCGCTCGAAGAGCGCTGCGAGCCAGGCGTCGAGGGCCTCTGGATTGGCCGCTTCGACCTCGAGCAGCACCGAGTGTGAGCCGGCGTTTTCGAACGGGAGCCGCAGCTTGCGGTGGCGCTCGAGCCGCGCGCTGCAAGCGGCGGTGAAGAACTCGTAGGCCATGATGGTGAAGGGCCCGCGCCGCGCCTCGTCAAACAGGCGCAGCACGCCTTGCAAGTCATCGAGCGAAAACAGGAACACGTCGACGCGCTCCGGCAGCCGCGCGAGCTTGAGCGTGGCCTCGGTGATGACGCCCAGCGTACCCTCGGAGCCGATGAACAACTGCCGGAGATCGACGCCAGTGTTGTTCTTCTCGAGCGAGCCGTTGAGCTCGAGCACCTCGCCCGCGGCGGTGACGACCTGCAAACCGAGCACCCACTGCCGGGTGAGCCCGTACCGAATGACGCGCACGCCGCCGGCGTTGGTGGCGATGTTGCCGCCGACCTGGCTCGAGCCCTTCGACGCGAAGTCGACCGGCCACGTGAGCCCGAGCTTGGCGCAGTGGTGGTGCACCGCTTCGGTGATGGCGCCGGCCTGCACACGCACCGTCAGCCCGCGCGCGTCGACGGGGTGCATCGCGCGCATTCGGTCGAGGGAGAGCACGACCTCGCCGTTCACCGCCACCGCCCCTCCGGCGAGCCCGGTGCGGCCGCCCGAGGGCACCACCTCCACGCCGTGGGCCGATGCGAGCTTCATGAAGCGCGACACCTCGTCGGTGCTGCGCGGCCAGACCACACACGACGGCGCTGGCACGTGCACCTTGGTCCAGTCGCGGCCCCAGGTGGAGAGGTCAGACGGCTCGCGCGAGCTGAAGTCAGCGGGAAAATCGCGAGCGATGGCGTCGAAGAAAGCGGCAGTAGGCGTCATGTCGTGCGCTCCTTTTCGACTGGTCTACGGGTTGAAATACACGACCCGGTCGTCGCCGTCGGTGACCACAACGTACAGCACCGTGTTGGCACGGGTCATGGCGTCGACGCCGTTCCAGATGGTGCGCAGGGTTTGCGCGTGGGCCTGGTCGTACGCCATCACCAGCAGCAGCTGTTTCACCCAGCGGTCGGCGGGCACGACGTTGGCGGAGCTGACGAGAATGTCGTCGAGCTTTCCCTCGAGGAACTCGACGCGCTGCGGAGTCACCGGGTACCCGGCGTCGGGCGGGAAGGCCACCGCGCGGGTGACGCTGACGCCGACCTTCTGGCCCGCGATGTTCACCAAGATGTCGGTCTTCTTGCTGCTCGGCGGGTCGTAGACGATGGTGGTTTCGCTCTTCACGAAGCTGGCGCCTTCACACAGCTCGAGCACTTCGTAGGCGAAGGCCTCGCTGATGCCCGAGCTGCCTCCGGCGGTGCCCTCCATCAGAATCTGGCGCGCTCCCGCAGTGAGCCGAGCGCGTTCGCCCGGGTCGTCGAAGCCGTCATTCGCAAAGTCGAGGTTGACCTCGACGTACGACGGCTCCGCGGAGGTGAGCTGCGCGGCGACCAGGCCGCACGTCCCCCGAACCCGAGCGTGGTTGCCCAGCCGAGGGAGCCCGGCATCGGTTGAACCAGCGTCCACCAGCTCCTCGTTGAGGCCGGAGTCGGGTGGCGAGACGCGCCCACCACAGGCGACGAGGACAACGAGCGCGGGTGCAAGCAAACGAAACATCGCGCCAGTGAAGGGTGAGTGCTCGCGCGGGTCAACCGTGGAATCGTGCAGGCGATGACTCGCACGCTTTTCCTCCACTCCACCGGGACGGGGCCATTTCTGTGGGACTCCGTGCCAGAGGAGGTCGTGCCGTCTTCAGAGCGCGTCACGCCATCGAACCTCGGGTACCCGCCGGGCGAACCAACTCCCCGTGGCCAAACCGTCTCCGTGGCCGACGACGCCTCGCACGTGTTTCCCCAACTGCCGGAGGGCGACTTCAACCTGGTGGCGCATTCGTATGGCGGCTTGTTGGCGTTGCACCTGCTCCCGGCGCTCGGCCCGCGCGTGCGATCGCTCTGTCTCTTCGAGCCGGTGCTGTTCGGAGCGCTCGCCGACGACGACGCCTCACCCGCCGACGCCGTGGCCCAAGCGAGAGAATTCCGCGGGCACGAGTGGTTCCTCACCGACGTCGAGCGTGGAGGCACGGAGCCCTGGCTCGAGGTCTTCATCGACTATTGGAACCGCCCCGGCTCGTGGAAGCGGCTCCCGGAGTTGATGCGGCACCACAACCTGCAGCTCGGGTGGAAGATGTTCCAAGAGGTGCGCGCCGTGTTCTTCGACGCGCGTACCTTCGACGCCTGGCCGCTCCCTCGCGTGCCCGTCACGCTGGTGAAGGGCGAGCGCAGCCCCGTCGCCTCGCGGGCGATGATCGACGCGCTGGCGAAGCGGAACGCCCACGCGCGCGTGGTGGAGCTGGCCGGCACCGGACACATGGCGCCGCTCACTCACCCCGCGAAGGTGCACGAGGCCCTCGCGGTGCACCTGGCGACCGCACGCGAATCGTGAAGGCGCCTTGCGTGGCCCGGAGGTCAGGAGCCACACCTCGATTTCAACGAGCAGGCGGAGAACGCAACGAACGCGGCGGCGGCAATCGGGAGTGGGCCGAACCTCGCCGCTCTGTGAAGCGCCTCCGAACGGGACACCCGCCGGGGGTGCGCTCCACCCAGGGCCGAGGCTGACGCAGCGCGGCTTTCAACGTCGGAGTCGCTCCACCGCGAACTGGCTACAGTGAGCGGGTGCACATCGGCGTCTTCGACATGTTCAAGATCGGCATCGGCCCCTCGAGCTCGCACACGGTGGGCCCGATGCGCGCGGCGCGGCGGTTCGCCGAGGGGCTGGTGGAGCACTCCTGGCTCGAGCGCACCACCGCGGTGAAGGTCGAGCTGTTCGGCTCGCTGGGCTTCACCGGCCGAGGCCACGGCAGCGACCGCGCGGTGATGATGGGCCTCGAGGGCGAAGACCCGAAGACGGTGAACGTCGACACGCTCGACGCCCGGGTCGACGCGGTGGCGCGCACCCACCACCTCCATCTGCTCGGCCAGCGGGAGATCGCCTTCACCCCGGCGAGCGACATCGTCTTCCACCGGAAGGAACGCCTGCCGCTCCACTCCAACGGCCTGCGCTTCACCGCGTTCGACGCCTCGGGCGCGACGCTCGATCAGCGCGTGTACTACTCCGTGGGCGGCGGCTTCGTGGTGAACCAAGAAGGCGTGCCGCTCGGTGCGGCCTCTTCGGTCGCGGAGCCACCGGTGCCCTACCCCTTCGAGACCGGCCAGGCGCTGCTCGACCTGTGCACGCAGCACGGGCTCTCCATCAGCACCCTGATGCTGCGCAACGAGCAGGCGGTGCGGGGCCGCGCCGACGTGCGCGCCGAGGTGATGGAGATCGCCCACGCCATGGAGGCCTGCGTTCGCCGCGGGTGCGAGCACGAGGGCATTCTCCCCGGAGGCCTCAAGGTGAAGCGCCGCGCCGCCGCGCTGTACCGCAAGCTGCGCGCCGAGCACCGAGGCACCATCGACCCGCTGGTGGTCATCGACTGGGTGAACCTCTGGGCGATGGCGGTGAATGAAGAGAACGCCGCGGGCGGGCGCGTGGTCACCGCTCCGACCAACGGGGCCGCAGGCATCATCCCCTCGGTGTTGCACTACTACCGGCGCTTCGTGCCGAATGCCGACGACGAGGGCACGGTGCGCTTCCTCCTCACCGCCGCGGCCATCGGGGTGCTGTACAAGAAGAACGCCTCCATCTCCGGCGCGGAGGTCGGCTGTCAGGGCGAGGTCGGTGTGGCGTGCTCGATGGCCGCAGGCGCGCTCGCCGAGGTGATGGGTGGCACACCGGAGCAGGTCGAGAACGCCGCCGAGATCGGCATGGAGCACAACCTCGGCCTCACCTGCGACCCCATCGGCGGGCTCGTGCAGGTGCCGTGCATCGAGCGCAACGCGATGGGCAGCGTGAAGGCCATCAACGCCGCGCGCCTGGCCCTGTCGGGAGACGGAAAGCACAAGGTCTCGCTCGACAAGGTGATCGCGACGATGTGGCAGACGGGCGCCGACATGTCGTCGAAGTACAAAGAGAC
>JAEUJT010000013.1 GCA_016793525.1 Archangium sp.
ATTCAGCTGACCCCGAGCGGGCGTACGGTGATGCGCTGCACGCTCGATGGCTCCGACACGGGCAGTGTCGGCTTCAATGGCCAGACCGTGGCGATTGCAGATGGCGAGACCATTCGCTTCTACGACGTCGGAATGTTGGGCATCGGCCAGCACGGGTGGGTCGCGCCCCGCGGCCGACCTGAAGGCACCGGGCTCGCGCGGTAACACGCGCCTTGCCTTGCGCACCGCTGTTCACCACCTGTGGCGTCGACGTACACGGAAGACGCGGTTCCCGCCCCTGTCACGCCGCTCCGCACGACTCACTCCCGCGGTGAGTCGACCCCTCCGTCGGGCACCGCTGAGCTCGAGCGGAGGCGCCAGGTGAGCTCCGCCCGGTGACCGGCCGCGCCGGCGGCGTCGAGCCACCCGACGAGGCGCTCCGACGCCAGCAGCAGCGGGCCGAGCTCGGTGCCTGCGGCCAGCACGCCGGCGAGCGCGGGGTCTTGCACCGCGTCGAGGAGCGGCACCTGCGACAACCCACGCGCCAGGGCCTGCGGCTGCACGTCGAACTCCACCGCGTGGGCTTGGCGGCGCGGAGCAGCCCCCAGCGCGGCGACCGCGGCATCGTACGCGGCGACGTCATTCGCCAGCACCACCGTCGTGCCCGTGACACCGGTGCGCAGCGTGCCTCCGCGGAAACCCAGCGCCTGCGCGTCGAGCCCATCGACCAGCTGCTTGGCCAGCGCCGCGTCGGCGACCTCGGCCACCACGGCCGCCCGCACCGCAGAGAAGCGCCCTTCGGCCGTGCGGAGCGTGCCCGTCACCTGCACCCGGTGAATGAAGAGCGCCACGTTGCCGGTGAGCGCCGGCGCCAGGGTCGTCGCCGCCACCCGCAGCGCCGGAGTCAGCGGGAGCTTGGCCAACGAGGCATCGACCATCGGAGCCAACGAGGCGCGCGCCAGTCGCAACCGCACCACGCCCAAGCCCGCGGGTGAAAACGCGGCGAACGGTGACGTGCCCGGCCCCTCCATCGCGGCCAGCGGGAGGCCAATCGCCTGAACGTGGGCCGTCGCGGTGGGCCCTTGGGTCGTCACCCCGAGCACTCCGTTCGGCGTGCCCGACGTGAGCGCGAGGAAAAACGTACCTGGCAACGTGCGCACCGGCTTCAGCGCCGGCACGGCCACGGGCGTCGGCCCGAGCAGCGCCGCGACGGGAACCAGGTGCGGCTCCGCGGTCGCGCCGTGGGCGACGACCGCGCACGAGTCTCTCCCCTTCGTCACCGAGGCCAGCACCACCCGACCCAGCGCATCGACCGCCGCCACCGTGACAACGCCGTTTTTCGTCGTGCGCCGGAGGGTGCCGAGCCGCTGCAGCCGCGCTTCCATCGCCCGCTGGTACACGGCGGCGTCGGCCACGCTCACGCACGACACGTCGACGTCGGTGCGCTGCGACAACGTCAGAGGACCGGCCGGGTCGATGCCCACCGCCTTCACCGACTCCGGCCGCAGCGCGTCGAAGCCCAGCGGGTGGAGCGCGTCGCGCCACGCCTCGGGCCGCAGCACCGCCGACGACGCACCTGCGGGACCGAAAAACGACGCCGTGCCGGAGAGGCGGTCGATTCTCGGCGCGAAGAAGACCGACGCGCTCGAGGGGAGCGCCCTCGGCGACGGCGCCGCGGCGGTGACGGCGAGCAGAATGAAGGCGTACACGACCGGCACGGTACACGACCTCTCCGCGTCTGGTGCTCTCCATGGCCACGCGTCCGTTCACCCGGTGTCATCACGCGCGGCCTGGCGCGCAGCGAGCCAGGCGACGCGCGCGCACACGAGCCAGCTCGAGCGAAGGGCGCCAGGCGCCCACAGGTGTTGGGCACGCCTCGTCGACGCGAGGAGGGATGCCGTTTCTCGTGTCCTCTCCTCCGACGGCTTGGAATAGTGCGCGCCCTATGAGAACGCTCGTGCTGGTGTCCTGTGTCGTCTCCGTCGTGGCCGTCGCCGCTCCCCCGGAGCGCAGACCGGTGGTGGCCTTTCTCCCCGCGTCGGGCAAGACGCCAGAGCTGAGCGCGCTGGGCTGGCTCATCGAGGCGCGCGCGTCGGAGCTTCTCGAGAGCACCGGCCAGTACGCCGAGATTCACGTCAAGCAGGCGCTGGCCATGACCTCGCACGAAGGCCTCAGCCTCGACACGCCGGCGGCTGCAGAATCGGCTCGGGTGCTGCTCGGCGCCGACCGGGCGGTGGCCATTTCCATCGACGAGGCGGGCAAAGGCCTGTCGCTCACCGGCACGTTGGCGGTGGCCGGAGGCGCACCGACGTCATTCTCAGTGGCGGCGCTCCCGGCGGCGTGGAGCCAGGCCCTCACCCAGGGCAGCGAGGCCGTCGCCAAGGCGGTGCTGGCGCTCGACAAGCGGGCGCTGCCGAAGAAGTCGGCTCAGCCGGAATCGAAGTCCAACGACGCATTGACGGCCCTCGGCAGCTGCTACGGCACGGCCATGCGCCAGTCGCTGGCGGTCGACGCGCCGGTGCTCTTCGTGGGTGAAGAGCTCGACGCCGCCACGGAGGACTGCCGCAAGGCCTTCGCCGCGGACAAGGGGCTCAAGTACGCGCAGGCCACGCAGGCGCTGCTGCAGGCAGTGGTGGGCGACGACGCCGAAGCCTCGGCGACGCTCAAGGCGCTCGGCGCGGGCGATGGGCTCGAGACCGCGACGCTGGCCCGTTTCTGGTTGGTGACGCGCTACCAGTCGAACGACGCGGGCGTGGCGGTGCTGCGCGACGCGGTGAAGAAGACGCCAGGCGCGCTCATTCTCCACGCGTACCTGGCGGAGACGTTGGCCACGCTGGGCCAACACGACAAAGCGGTGGAGGCGCTGAACGCGTTTCTCGCCATCGCCCCCTCTTCTCCATGGGCCCACGGCCGCCTCAGCCGCGCGCTCGCCCGCCAGGGTAAACACGACGACGCCATCGCCGCCGCGGCGAAGGGCCTGGAGCTCGCGCCGTCGAGCAAAGAAGCGCGTTTGCAGCTGGCGAGCCGGTACATCGACGCCGGCAAGCTCGACGAGGCGGTGAGTGCCCTCAAGCCGCTGACCGACACCGCCGACGCGTCGGGTGAGGCCATGGGCCGCTTGGGCTGGGCGTATTGGCTCAAGGGCAACGTCGACGAAGCGGCCAAGGGCTTTCAAGCGTCGCTCGACCGCTCGACCAACCCCGGTGATTGGCGCACCCGCGGCCGCGCCCTCTACAACCTGGCGATGGTGGAGGCGAAGCGCGGCAAGTTGGAGATGGCGAAGATCAACTACAAGGCCTCGCTCTCGACTGGGTTCAAGGTGGCCACCGTCGACCCGGTGCTGACCCCGGTGGTCAACGCCCTGTCGGGAGACGCTGGAGCCGTCGCGGTCGCCATTCCCGCTGACCGCCCGAAAGAGAACAGCCTGTTCCCTACCGATGCGTCAGGCGCGGTTGACCCGACGGCCAAGAAGCCCGCGGCGCCTGCCGGTCTCCCTCCAGCGAAGAAGTAGGCTCGGGCTCCACTCCCTCTGGTCGCAGCGCTCTCGAGGCCGGCACGTCGGCCTCAGGGACCCTGGAGTGCGCTGCCCGTGGCACCGCCGCAGGGCCGTGGTACACGCGCGCCCGTGCATTCTCCTTCGTCATCGCACGGCCCTTCTTCACCACAGGACGCCGTCGCCAAACGCCCCGGGAAAGCGGCCTTCTTCGACATCGACGGCACGCTGATTCGCACCAACGTGGTGCACGCGTACGCGTACTACGCGCAGAATGCGGGCAGCGTGGCCAGCATCGTGGGCCGCTCGCTCGACACGGCGGCGAAGCTGCCCCTCTTCGGGGTGTTGAACCTGGTCGACCGCAAAATCTTCAACGAGTTCTTCTACCGCTCGTACGCCGGCCTGTCGCAGGACCGGCTGCTGACGTTGACCGAAGACCTGTTCGACGACGTCATTCGCGACGCCATTTACCCCCGCGCGAAAGACCTGCTCGACGAGGCTCGCAGGGCGGGGTGCCGCATCGTCTTCGTCACCGGCGCGTTGGACTTCACCATGCAGCCGCTCGCGCGCTACCTGGGCGCCGACGATCTCATCGCCAACCGCATGCAGTTCGTCGGAGGCGTGGCCACGGGCAAGGTGATTCCCCCCATCATCGAAGGGGCGAACAAGGCCAACGTCATTCGCGCCTACTGCGAGCAACACCACCTCTCGCTGATGCAGAGCCACGCCTACTCCGACTCCGCCAGCGACTACGCGATGTTGACCGTGGTGGGCCGCCCAACCGCCGTCAACCCGGACCTGCGGCTGCGCGCCTTGGCTCGCAGCTACGACTGGCCCGTGCTCGACGTGAGCTGAACGCTCACGCCCGAGCTGTTCACTTCACAGCCGTTCACTTCACAGCTTTGACGCGGGGGCGCTTCTCTTCGACATCGTCAGGCGGAGGCACGGCCTGAACCACCGGCGCGGGCTTCACGTTGAACTTCTCGCGCACGAGGGCCTCGATGTCTTTGGCCACCTCGGGGTGCTCCTTGAGGTACTCCTTGGCGTTTTCTCGGCCCTGGCCGATGCGCTCGCCCTTGAAGCCGAACCAGGCGCCGCTCTTCTCGACGATGCCGTGTTCTGACGCGAGGTCGATGAGGTCGCCTTCGCGTGAAATGCCGGAGCCGTACATGATGTCGAACTCGACCTCTTTGAAGGGAGGC
>JAEUJT010000526.1 GCA_016793525.1 Archangium sp.
ATGCGGAACGGCTCGTCGACGCCCTTCGACACCAGCTCGTCGAGCAGCACCGCGCCGTGGGCCTCGTGCCGCCCCAACACCAGCTCCGCCTCACCTCGAACCTGGAGCCCCGCGTTGAGCCCTGCCAACAGGCCCTGAAACGCCGCCTCTTCGTAGCCAGACGTGCCGTTGAGCTGGCCGGCGAAGTACAGGCCGGCGACGCGTTTGGTCTCCAAGGTCGACCGCAGCTGGGTCGGCGGGGCGTAGTCGTATTCGACCGCGTACCCAGGGCGCGCGAGCTCCACCGCCTCGAGCCCACGAATGGTGCGCAAAAACGCCAGCTGCACTTCGGCCGGCAGGCTGGTCGACAAGCCCGCCGGGTACACCAACGGTGACGTCGCGCCTTCGGGCTCGAGGAACACCGTGTGCCGCGACTTGTGGGCGAAGCGCACCACCTTGTCTTCGAGCGACGGGCAGTAGCGCGGGCCGCGGCCCACGATGGCCCCTTGGTACAGCGGGCTGCAGTGCAGATTGTCGCGGAGAATCTGATGCGTGTCGGCGTTGGTGTGGGTCACCGCGCAGTGCAGCTGCGGCCGGAGCGGGACGGGCGACGACGGCGTGCGGCGCGAAAAGGGGCGGGGAGCCATCTCACCCGGCTGTGCCTCGCAGCGCGCCCAGTCGATGGAGTCGCGCAGCAAGCGGGGCGGGGTGCCCGTCTTGAAACGGCCGAGCTCGAAGCCCAACTCCCGGAGCGACGACGAGAGGCCCGTCGCGGCGGCGTCTCCGAGGCGCCCTCCGACGTGCTGCGTCGCGCCCAGGTGCATCAAGGCCTGGAGAAACGTGCCCGTCGTCACCACCACCGCGCGCACCTCGAGGCTCCGTCCATCGGCCAGGCGCACACCCAGGACCCGGCCCCCATCGACCTCGAGCGCCGAGACTTCACCTTCCAACACCGTCAACCCAGGCTGCGAACACACCGTCGAGCGCATCGCCTCGGCGTATGCGTCGCGCTCGCACAACACGCGCGTCGCGCGCACGGCTGGGCCCTTGGAGGCGTTCAGGGTCACGAAGTGCGTGCCAGCGATGTCGGCCGCGCGGGCCATTTCGCCGCCCAGCGCGTCGAGCTCGCGTACCAGGTGCCCCTTCGCCGTACCGCCGATGGCTGGGTTGCAGCTCATCACCGCGATGCCCGACGTGCGCAGCGTCACCGCGGCCGTCGACAGGCCCATGCGCGCACACGCCAACGCCGCCTCGCACCCGGCGTGGCCGAGGCCCACCACCACCACGTCGTACCGAGCCGCCATGCGAGGCGCTCCATGTCAGAGAGCGCCGTGCGTTGACAAGCCGGCCGGCGGCGGCTCACCTGCGCGAACGAATGGCCGACGACGCACCGCTGGAGACGCCTCCTGTTGCCGACACGCCGTGGGCGCGCGCCAAGGCCATGGCGGAGCGGGGTGCTTCGCGAGCCGACATCGCCGCGGCGTTGAAGACCTCGGGGGCCGATGACGCGTCGATCACCGTCGTGCTCAACGCGTTGAACGATGCGTCGTCACCACCCGTTCCGGTCGCGAGCCTCGACGTAGGCTTGGTGGGCTTCTCACCGCAGGCGCCGTGGCGGTGGTTGGCGACGGCGGGGTTGCGTGGCCCTCGCCACATCGTCGGCGCGTACTGGCTCAGCTTCGGCGCCGTGCTGCTCGTGGGTGTCGCTTTCTTCACGATGCTCGAGGCCACTGCGTCGGAGCGCCTTTCGCTCCACACGCCAGGGCTTCAAGTCGCTGTACCCGGCGTGGCGGTGGTCGGTGGCGCGGCGATGCTGCGCGGCGTGTACCTGCTGCTCACCTCGGTACGCGTGCGCCGAAAGTAACGGCCTCGCTTTCCCTCGAAACCGAGACCGCGCACCCGCTCGTCACGAAGGAAAAGAACTCGTGCGCGTTTCGCAACGGCTCGCGTCGCGCCGTGCATGAGCTCGCCGAGAACATCGAGGTCGCCAGCCGTGCGCTGCACATCGCGCCGAGTTGATGACGCGCACGTCCGGTGTCACGACTCCGCATCGTCAGACGGTTCGCCGCACGCCCGCACCATCTCGTCGGGTGACGATGTCGGCGGCGTTCCGGTGTGGCAATACACCGGCGTGCCGTCTTTCCCGCTGCCAGCGCGTTTGGGCTCCGCGAGCTCAAAGGTGTCTCCCGCGCGCGACGTCGCCAAGGTGTTTCGCTCGAGCCGCAGCACCACTTCGGCGCCCGCCGAGACGCCATCGAGCGCCGACTTCAACCGCGCGCGAACGTAGGTGTTGCCCGACTTGCAGCCGCCGGTGCCGTGGTACGGAAACCCCTGAAGCGTGGCGAGGAACTCGAACGGCGTGCCTCGGCGCTGTACGGAGCGCGGCGCCTCCTTTTTGGCCTCGCGGGTGCGCAGGTAGAAACCGCGCGTCACGCCCGCTGGCGATGTGCCCCCGATGACGGCCACCGATGCACCAGCCGCCTTGGCCGCCACGCGCAACAACCCGTACCCTTCATCTTGCGTCGGCCCGCGAGCGATGCACGGGTAGGCGGTCGGGCTCAAGACGCCCCACATGCCGAGCGATACCCATTCCAGCGGTACCTGCGGGTAACAGAGAATTTTACGCCCGACGCCGGAGTAGTCATTGAACCACACCAGGGCGAAGAGGTTCGTCTCGCGCGCTGGAGGCACGTACGTGAAGGTGCCGACCACGTCGAAAGACGATTCCGGCGACGCGCTGATAACGCCCTCTTTGACCGTCACGCCGGTGGGCAGGGCACGTTCGAAGATTTTCACCTCGGGGGCGGCGTCGACGAGCGCCTCAGGCTCGAGGTCTTGGGTGGCGGCGGCCAGGTTCTTCTCGTACTCCCGGTGCTGGAGCCGCACGTCGCCGGCTTCGCCAAACGCCTCGAAGCGCATCGACTCGCCCAACGCGCGTGGGTGAAGGGTGGCGCAACCGGATGACAGCACCAACAGCGACGACAACACGAGACTCAATCGAAGGGCCATGCCGCTGAGTGGCTGGACCTGCCGATTCTTTTGACGCCGCTACTTGCCGATGCAGAAGCGCTGGAAAATCGCGTCGAGCAGCTCCGTCGACACGTCGTGCCCGGTGATGTCGCCCAGCGCCGTCAACGCCACACCTACTTCGCCGGCCACCACCTCGAGCGTGGAGTGGGTGGTCGCGGCCACCGCGCGCTCCAGTGCCTGCTGCGCTCCGCGGAGACACGCCACGTGCCGGGCGCTCATGGCCGCCACCGCGCCGGCCTCGGCGGGCAAGAGCCGCTCCAACACCGCAGAACGCAAGGCTTCGACGCCGGCGCCCGTCTCACCCGACACGGCCAACCCCGGAGGCACCGTCGACCGCGCGTCGGCCTTGCCCCACACGTCGACCCGGTGCCCAGAATCAGCCTCGGCTTGCCACGCCGCCACGTCGGCCGGAGACGCATCGGGCGGCACCACCAGCACCGCCACGTCGGCCGAGGCCACCGCACCACGCGCGCGCTCGATGCCCAGCGCCTCGACCCGCCCGGGTGACGCCCGGAGGCCCGCAGTATCGACCAGCGTCACCGCCAGCCCAGCCCATTCTATGCGCGCTTCCAATGTGTCTCGCGTGGTGCCGGGCTCGGGGTCGACCAGCGCCCGCGCGTCGCCCACCAGGCGGTTGAAGAGCGTCGACTTGCCCGCGTTGACCGGGCCGTACAGCACCACCCGCGCGCCGCGGCGAACCACGGCCCCGGAGTCTCCGGCGGCGGCCAAGGGACGCACCGACGAGAGCGCCTCGTGAAGCCGAGAGGGCAGGGTGGCCTCAACCTCCTCGGCCTCGTCGGGAAAGTCCAAGGTGGCTTCGAGGTCGGCATGGAGTGCAACCAGCGGCTGTCGCACCGCCTCGACCCGGGCGGAGAGGCCCCCTGCGAGCTGAGAGGCTGCCGCGCGCACCGCCAACGTCGACTCCGCAGCGATGAGGTCGGCGACGGCTTCGGCCCGCGCCAGGTCGATTCGGCCTGAAATATATGCGCGCCGAGTAAATTCGCCAGGCTCCGCCGGCCGCACACCGGGCACCTCGAGCGCGGCCTCGAGCAGCAGCTGTAGGCCCTTCGGCGTGCCGTGAGCGTGGAGCTCGACCACGTCGTCACCGGTGTACGAATTCGGCCCGGCGAAGAAGAGGGCCACCCCTTCATCGATGACGCTGCCGAGGCGGTCGATGAAACGGGCCAGATGCGCGAAGCGCGGCGTCGGTTCGACCGGCAGCGAGGGACACACTCGGCGCAACACGTCTCGCGCGCGCGGGCCCGAGACGCGAAGAATGCCGATGCCACCCGCGGCAGGGCCGGTGGCGATGGCCGCGATGGTGGCGGTCTCCGGAGAGGACACGCGCCGCTTATGTCAAACTTCGAGGCCGCATGTTTTCCCTCGAAAGCCACCACGCGGCGACCGGTTGCCGCCTCGTCATTCTGGACGACGGGCGCGCCGCGACGGCGTACTTCCACGGGCCCGACGGCGACATTCTCGGCGACGTGTGGCTGTACAACCGGGTCGCTCCGCCGGAGTCGCTGTCGCTCGACGCGGTGCCTCCGTTTCTCAACCCGCTCGGCGCGCCCCTCGACCAAGCGCTGCCCGACACCCCCGACGTGTTGGCCGTGGCGTGGACGTACGACGCCGACGTTCTCTGGGCCGACGTCTTGGTGCGCGGCGTGGTGCTGGCGAGGCTGTCGCCGGGCAGCCAGCCGGGGTGGAACCGGTTGGCCGAGCACGAAGGCCCGTTGGCCGTGCCTTTCCCGCCCGATGCGTGAGGCTCGGGCGCGCGCAAAGGCTTGAAATCGCCCGTGCGCGAGCGTCGCGCACGTCTGCCCACATGGCCACCGACGTGCACGCGCTGGAGAAGCTGCGTAGACTCGACAGGGTATGGGGTTCACGATCTTGATTGGTGTCATCGGCATCGTGGCAATCGCCACGACGGCCTTGGGCGGCGGAGTTCGTCGCCCGGTGCCAGTGCCGGTGAAGTCGCAGTCTCGCCGCTGACCTGCGGCTGAGCGGCGTTCGCGACGTCACTTGGAAATGACGTGGCGGTCGTGTACCGCCAGCCCGTGCTGAAGTCCCTCGAGGTGGTGGCCAAGCTCGCATTGGCCGTCGTGATGGCGCTGCTGCTGTGGCGGCCCTGGCGGCGGATCCGGCTGGCGGGCCTCACGTCGGCCCGAAAAATTCTCGTGGTACGCATCGACCGGCGCGTCGGCGAAGTGCTGCTCACCACACCGCTGCTGCGCCACCTCGAAGGTCTGCACGTCGACTTCCTGGTGCACCCCGACATGGTGCGCGTGGCGAAGGGGCTGCCGGGCGTGGCCGAGGTGCTGTCCTTCGAGCGCACGTTGGGCACCGTGAGGCACCTCCGCGCGCGCCGGTACGACGTGGTCATCAACGCCGCGAATTGGACCGCGCCATCGGTGACCTCGGCCATTGTCTCGCGGTTGGTGGCACCCCACGGCGTGGTCCTTGGGCCCGCGACACCGCCCGCCTCGTGGCTGATGGATATGGCGGTCCCTCCCGCGCCGGAGACTCCGGGTGAGGCGGCGCAGC
>JAEUJT010000002.1 GCA_016793525.1 Archangium sp.
CGGAGAGCTGACCGAAGCCCCGCAGGAACACGTCGAGGCCCTTCCACACCACGACCGAGAGGCCCAGCGCTGCCTGAAGACCGATGCCCGCACCGACGCCGCTGATGCCTCCGCTTTGGGCCGTGGTTGTCGTCGAGACGACGAGCAGCGACAGACCGATACCGGCCTCGAGGCGTGCCCGGCCGAGGTAGATCCACGCGCGGAGCGTCGGTGCGAGCCACCCGCGGCGCTGAGCGCTCATCGCGTCTTGATAGCGGCCGTCCATGCTGAGGAACCCGGCGTCGAGGGCAAGCGACACGTGGTCCCAGCGAAGTGGTTCCCACCCGGCCAGCACGCCCGGCCCCCGCCCCCCGAAGCCCGACTGGCCGTACAGCATCGCGACGGAGACCGAGCTCCGGCCGCGGTGTTGCTCGGCGTGGCGCTCGTCGTCTCCGAGCTCCGTGTCAGGAGGAACTCCGCCGGACAGCGCGAAAACGAGACTGGCGATGAGCGGGGTCATGAGCGAGCTTCAGTTGCCACACCTCGCCCAAGCGATCGGCGCGAAGGGGAACTACTTCGGCCCGAAGCTCGACAGCGCGAAGAAGGCGCGAATCTTGTCGTTCGTCTCGCGGAGCCGGCTCGAGAGGGTGCGAACAAACGTCCACAGCAACGTCGAGGCGAGCTCTTTGTCGGTGAACATCACCTGGTCGAGCTTGTCGCGTGACAGCTCGTAGAGCGCACACTCGATGTGGGCGATGGCGTCGGCGGAGCGGGGGCCGTCTTCGATGAGCGACATCTCTCCGAAGTATTGGCCGCGCTCGAGAATGGCCAAGGCCTCTTCACCGACACCGGGCACGTTCTTCGAGATGCGCACCTTGCCTTCGCGAATGATGAACATCGAGTGACCCGCTTCGCCCTCGCGGAAGATGAAGGTGCCGACCGGGTGCCGCACCTCTTTCAGCACCGCGCCGAGCTTGCGCAGCTGGGCCGAGGTCATGCCTTCGAAGAGCGCCACGTTGCGGAGAATGTCTACGTCCATCGGCTCGGAGTCGTAGCAGAAGCCGCCCGAATTGCCGTGCACGAACGCCGAGGTGGGCGCGCGCGGCGACCCTGCGTTATGCAGCGTCACCATGACGACGAACACGGTCACCATCCTCGGTTCTGGCCCGGCTGGGTACACGGCGGCCATTTACGCGGCGCGAGCGAACTTGGGGCCGGTGGTGTTTGCCGGCGGCCCGGCTGAGAGCGACGCCCGGCGCGTGCCCGGCGGCCAGCTGATGATCACCACCGAAGTCGAGAACTACCCCGGCTTCCCCGAGTCGGTGACTGGCCCCGACTTGATGGAGCGTTTTCAGAAGCAGGCCGAGCGCTTCGGCACCACGATTCACATGGAGAACGTGCTCAAGGTCGATTGGTCGAAGCGGCCGTTCCACATCAAGGGCGAATCGGCGGAGTACCTGTCGGAGACCATCATTCTCGCCACCGGCGCCTCGGCGAAGTGGCTCGGGGTGAAGGGTGAAACCGAGTTCATGAACCGCGGCGTCTCGGCGTGCGCGACGTGTGACGGCTTCTTCTTCAAGAAGCTCGACGTGCTGGTGGTGGGCGGCGGCGATACGGCGATGGAAGAGGCGAACTACCTCTCGAAGATGTGCAGCTCGGTGACGGTCGTTCACCGCCGGCACGAGCTCCGCGCGTCGAAGATCATGCAGGAGCGCGCGCTGGCGAACCCGAAGATCCGCTTCGTGTGGGACTCCGCCATCGACGAGGTACTCGGCGACGCGAAGGGGGTCACCGGAGCGCGAGTGAAGAACCTGAAGACCGGCGAGCTATCGACGCTGGAGACCAAGGGCATCTTCGTCGCCATCGGCCACCAGCCGACCACGGAGCTCTTCTCCGACACGCTCAAGCTGCAGGCGAACGGGTACCTGTGGGTGCAGCCGGGCACCGCGCGCACCAGCCTCGAGGGCGTTTTCGCCAGCGGCGACGTGATGGACGCGACGTACCGCCAGGCGATCACCGCGGCGGGCACGGGCTGCATGGCGGCCATCGAAGCCGAGCGGTGGATGACCGAACACGGCATCGCGTAGCTCTCAGCCCTCGAGAGCGCCGAGTGGAGCGTCTGCGCGACGTCTCGTTTTTCGAGCGGGGCCCGAGTTCGCTCGCGGGGCAGGGGGTCGGCACGTCGATTGCTGAACACCTGTTCCATGGACGAGGTGATGCGGCTCCGGGTGCTGCGGTTGGGTGCGCGCGCGCTGCGAGATGACGAGCTGGTGCAGGTGGTTGCGGGGCGCTCGGTCGAGGTGTGCCCCCGCGAGTTGGTGACGGAGCCGCTCGACGCGCTGCTCGAGGTCGCCACGACGCCGTCTTCGTCGGAGTCGATGCTCCGCCTGGTGTGCGCGGTCGAGCTCGGCCGGCGTGCGCTCGAAGGGCCGGAACGTAGACTCCGCTTGTCCACCCCTGACGCGGTGGCGAAGTACATGCGGCCGGTGCTGGCAGGCCTGCGGCGCGAAGAGCTCCACGTGTTGTGTTTCTCCGTGCGCGGCGTGCTGCTGCGTCACGTGAAGGTGGCCGAGGGGAGCGTCGATCAGTGCCCCGTCGATGTGCGCGAAGTCTTCGCACCTGCGGTGACGGCGCGCGCGAGTGCGGTGGTGCTGGTGCACAACCACCCCTCCGGTGATGCGACACCCTCCGTTCTCGATGTCACGTTGACCCAGCGCCTCGTCGCGGCGGGGGACGTGCTGGGCGTACAGGTGTTGGATCACCTGGTCGTCGGCACCCCCGGGTTCACGTCGATGGCGCAGCGCGGGCTGCTGCGGCTCCCGCGCGGTGAGGTCGCGCTCTGCACCGGAGATGACGCTTGACGGTGCTCGCGGCAGGTGAACACATGTGCGGTATGTCCGCGGCGTTGCCGTACTTCGAAGAGGCGCAGCGCGGGCTGCAACAACACTTCGGGCTGACCTCGTTTCGCCACCCGCAGGCCGACATCATCAGCTCGGTCCTCCAGGGGCGAAACACGGTGGTGATCATGCCCACCGGTGCGGGCAAGTCGCTCTGCTACCAGCTGCCGGCGATGTTGCTCGATGGCGTGACGGTGGTGGTGTCGCCGCTCATCGCGCTGATGCACGACCAGGTTGAATCGCTTCGGGCCCGGGGCATCGCGGCCACGTACATCAACTCCACGCTGAGCGACTCAGAGCGGCAAGACCGTCAACGCCAGCTGCGGGCCGGGGCCTACAAGCTCGTGTACGTCGCCCCCGAGCGGTTTCGCTCCGAGGCCTTCGTCAGCGCGCTCCAAGATGCGGGCGTCGCGCTCTACGCCATCGACGAGGCGCACTGCATCTCGCAGTGGGGTCACGACTTTCGCCCCGACTACGCGCTGCTGGGCCAGGTGCGAAAGCGGCTGCGGCCCCCGCGTACGGTGGCGCTGACCGCGACCGCCACGCCCGAGGTGAGAGACGACATCTCCCGCGCGCTGCTGATGAAAGACCCGCAGGTCTTCGTCGCCGGCTTCGACCGGCCGAACCTGTTTCTCGAGGTGGTCAACGTCGGGGGCGAAGACGACAAACGCCGCGCGGTGGCCCAG
>JAEUJT010000104.1 GCA_016793525.1 Archangium sp.
ACGTCACCCCGCTTCACCACCGAACCTTCGTTGAAGGAGACCCGCTCCAACCGCCCCGCCGTCGCCGCCGAGACGCGCGCGGTTCGATCTGGCTCGGGCACCAACTCCCCGGGGAGGCTGACGGTGGTGGCCAACACCGCACGCCGCGCGACTTCGGTTTGCAGATCAGCCGCGCGCGCGACCTCGGGCGTCACCCAGAGCTGCGTCGGCAACGCGCCGTGCGCCTCTTCGTCGTGGTGCGAATCGACCGGGCCGCTCACTGGCTCTGGTGTCTCCGCGCTGCGCTTCGTGCACCCTGCGAACACGAACACCGCGACGCAGATCAAACTCTTCGAGGCGCTCACAGGGCATCTCCTTCCAACGACGTTCCGGCCGCGCGCGCGAGGCGCACCGAGGCGACGCAGAGCGCCTCGCGGGCGTCGATCGCCGCCTTCAATTGCTCCACCAACGCCTGCTGCGCGAGGAGCGCCTCACGCACCGGGAGCCGTGCCGCCTTCACCTGCTCCGCGACACGAACGAGTCGGGTGGTGGCGCGCTCCACGCGCTCCGAGGCGTAGAGCTGCCGGGCCTTCGAGGCCGCGATGTACTGGGCGGTGGCGATGGCCAGCTCTGCGATCAGCTCCCGCTGCAGGCGCTCAGTGGCCGCACCCGCGTGTTCCGAAACGGCCTTCGCTTCGACGATTTCTCCGGCTCGCGTTCGGCCAACCGGCTGAGGGAGGGGCACGGGAAAGCTCAGCCCAACGCCGAGCACACGCTCGTTGAAGCCGTCGTTCTGGGCGAACAGCGACACCGTCGGGTTCGGCACGCGCATTCGCTCGAGGAGCGCGACCCGCCGCTGTGACGCGACCTGCTGCGTCTGCGCGGAGAGGAGCTCCGGCCGAGTGGATACGGGCTGCACCTCGCCAACAGCGACTGGCTCCAACGTGCCCTCGACTGCGAGATCTGGGCGGTGCGCGGTGAGTTGCGCGAGCTGGACCTTCGAGGCGGCGACCGAAGCCTCGAGCCCGAGCCGTTCATGCGTTCCCCGCAGCGCGGCCGTCTCAGCGACGTCGACGTCGAGCTCCGACGCCAGCCCCTTCGCCGCCATGGCGCGGACTGTGTCGGCGACCCCATTCGTCGCGGCCTCGAGCGTTCCTGCGAGCGCAAGGCGCTCCTGCGCGGCGAGCGCAGTGAAGTAGGCGACCCAGGCCTGGGCCGAGATGTCCCTCCTGGCAACGAGGCCCTGAGACCGCTGCGCGCTCAGCTCGGTGTCGGAAACCTCGACGCGGAGCCAACGTTGCCCCGCCACCTCGAGCTCCTGGCCGAGCGACAGGTTCCAGTTGAGTGCGCGATCGGTCGGCCCAACCCGCGACGCCACCGACCCGGCGATGACTGGGTTCGAGGGAAGAAACGGCCGTGCTGCGTCTCTGCGCCCCTCGGCTGCTCGGAGTTCGGCCAGCGACTCCCGAAGCAGCGGGCTCGCTTCGAGCGCACACGCCGCCACGTTCCGCCGAGTGATGGGCCCTGCACACGGCTCCTCGGCCACGCACACGCGCGACCACGACACGACGGCAAGCCCCACGGCCGCCGTCCACAGACGTTTTTTCAAGACACACCTCGCGTGAGAAGGTGACGAGCCCGAGGGCTCGCCGACATTTCGAGCTTCGAAACTCAGCTACGCGGAGATGGCTTTGGGGACGTGGAGAATGTCGTCGACGTCAGGCGACGGAGGCTGCGCTTGGGGCTGCTCGAGCACCCGCTGCGCCTGCCCCGGGAGAACGGTGCTCACCTCGACCAACGAGGCCGAGAGCCGGAGATGCGGGCAGCAGGCGCAGTCAGCACAGTCGGGCGCGCACTGACCATCTGAGTCGTCATCGGGGCACTGCTCGGCGCAGACGAAGCCACCGAGGACCGAGACCTCTCCCGCCGCCAGCGCGACGTACAGGGCCAAGCCGATGGCGAGGAGGACTCGAATCACGACGGGCTCAGCGTACAACCAATACGGGCTTGGTGCAGATGTGCACCAAGCGGTCGACCACGCTGCCCAGCAAGACCCGCGACACGGCGGAGTGCCCGCGCGCTCCGATGACCACGCCCCACACGCGCTCGGCGGTGGCGAGATCGGCGATGGACTCGGCGGGTGACCCGTGCAGCATGACGGAATCGCTCTGCGCGCCGGCCTCAGTCGCCACCGCCGCTGCCTTGTCGAGCAGCTCACGGGCGATCGCCTTGCCTCCGGCTTCGACCTTGGCGATGGCCTCGGCGTACGAGCTCGGAGGCAGCAGCACGGGCGGAATCACGTGCACCAGCTCGAGCCGCGCGCCCATCGACACCGCGAGCGAAGCCGCCAATTTCACGCCCTTGAGGGACGGCTCCGACCCATCGACGGCAACGATTACGCTCTTCATGTTCTCGAGTATACGCGCGCCCATGGCGTCGTTCTCCATCAACAATGTGTCGAAGGGCTACGGCCCGAAGAAGCTGTTCGAAAACGTCAACGTCGCGTTCTCCGCGGGCAGGCGGTACGGCCTCACGGGCCCCAACGGCGCCGGCAAATCGACGTTCATGAAGATCCTCGCGGGTGACGAAGAGCAAGATACCGGCGACGTGATTCGCCCGAAGAAGCTCGGCATTCTCCGGCAAGACCACTACCAATACGAAGACACGCGCGTGCTCGACGTCGTCATCATGGGCAACAAGGGCCTGTGGGCGGTGCTGAAGGAGAAGAACGCGCTGCTCGAAAAGCCCGAGCTCACCGAGGCCGACGGCAACCGGCTGGGCGAGCTCGAGGGCGTCATCGCCGAAGAAGACGGGTACGTGGCTGAGAGCGACGCCGCGGCGCTCCTCGACGGTCTGGGCATCGAAGAGGCGTTTCATGAGCAGCCGCTCAAGGCGCTCACCGGCGGGTACAAACTTCGTGTCCTCCTCGCGCAGGCGCTGTTCGGCAAGCCCGAAGGCCTGCTCCTCGACGAGCCGACCAACCACCTGGACCTCGACTCGATTCGCTGGCTCGAGCGTTTCCTGCACGAATACGAGGGCGTGCTGATCACCATCTCGCACGACCGCCACTTCTTGAACGCGATCTGCACCCACACCGCCGACATCGACTACGAGACGATCATCACCTACCCCGGCGGGTACGACGACATGGTGCGCAACAAGGCCGCCGTGCGCGGCCGCATCGAGTCGGAGAACCAGGAGAAGCAGAAGAAGATCAGCCAGCTGCAAGAGTTCGTGGCGCGATTCTCCGCCGGTACGCGCGCGAGCCAAGTGCAGAGCCGCAAGAACCAGCTCGACAAGCTGAAGACCGAAGATCTGAAGCGATCGAACATCGCGCGGCCGTTCATCAAGTTCGAGCAGAAGGGCCCCAGCGGCAAGCAGACGCTCACCGTCGAGGGCATCGCCAAGTCGTACGACGGCAAGGTCGTCATTCCCCCGTTCAGCGCGCTGCTCACCAAAGGTGAGAAGATCTGCGTCATCGGCAAAAACGGCGTCGGCAAGTCGACGTTGATCAAGATGCTCGCCGGCGCGGAGAAACCCGACGCGGGCACCATCGAGTGGGGCCACAACGCGCAGGTCGGGTACCTGCCGCAGGACCACCACGGGCTCATCAAGAAGGGCACCACCGTCTACGGGTGGCTGCGCGATCAAGACTCCAAGCTGGGGAACGAAGAGATCTCGGGTCTGCTCGGGCGAATGCTGTTCTCCGGCGAAGAGCGAATGAAACCGACCGACACGCTCTCTGGTGGTGAGACGGTGCGTTCGCTCCTGTCGCAGCTGATGATGCGCAAAGACAACGTGCTCATTCTCGACGAGCCGACCAACCACTTGGACCTCGAGTCCATCGCCGCGCTCGCCGAGGGAATTCAGCGCTACGAGGGCACGGCGATCGTCGTCACCCATGACCAAGAGCTGATCAGCGAAGTTGCGACCCGCATCTGGGCACCCCGCATCGGCAAGCCGGTCATCGACTTTGTGGGCGGGTTCGACGACTTTCTCGCCAAACACGCCGACGTCGCCGCGCAGCGCCGATAAGCGATGCCCGCGTGCGTGCAGGGTGACTCGACCACTCCCGGCGCCTACGAGCGCGCGCTGGAGGGCCGCCTCGCCGACGCGCTGATCACCGATCCGCCCTACTGCATTCTCACCCGGCGGCGGAAAGGTGGGGACCTGCGCGACGCGAAGGACAAGAAGATCGAACGTGGTCCGCTGAAGCGCTTCGAGTCGGTGAAGGAGTACCGAACGTTTACTCGCGCCTGGCTCTCGTTGGCGGTGAAGCACCTGACGCCTGACGCGCCCCTCGTGGTGTGGACGAACTTGCTCGGCCGCGAGCCGATCACCGCTGAGGCGAAGGCGCTTGGCTACGCCCACCTCCGCGGAGAGTTCGTGTGGGGTAAGCGCACGCGTGAAGGCAACAGCGGAGAAGAGCTGCTCCGCGTCGTGGAAACGGCGCTCGTCTTCTCCCGCCACGATGCGCAACCGACGCCAGAGTCCCCCGCCCTCCCCTGGTCGGTGGTGGCCGGCTACGACGACGACGGAGACGCCGCGCGCTGGGGCAGCCACCCGAGCCACAAGCCCTTCGGCGTCGTGGAGCCGCTGGTGCGCACCTGGTCTTCGCCGGGCCAGCTCGTGTTAGATCCGTTCGCCGGGAGCGGGTCGATCCCCGCCGCTGCCCTTCGACTGAAACGCGACGTCGCCGCCATCGAGCTCGAGCCCGAGTGGGCCACCCGCGTCACGGAGCGCCTTCGCCCATGAAACCGACCGTGCTGTTGTTCGACATCGACGGAACGCTCATCTCGACCGGCGGTGCTGGCCGACGCGCGGTCGACGCTGCGTTCGCCGAGTGTCACGGGCGCGCTGATGCGTGCACCGCGTTCTCCTTCGCGGGAATGACCGACCGCGCCATCGTGCGGCAGGGGCTGCAGACGCTCGGCGCCGAGGTCGACGACTCCAAGGTCGACGTGGTCATTGATGTGTACCTCCGGCACCTCGAGCGCGAAGTGCAGCGCATGGAGGCCGCCCGCTACGTGGTGCACGCGGGCATGGTGGAGGCCGTCCACGCCGGGCTCGGCGCCGGCTTCGCGGTGGGCCTCGGCACCGGCAACGTGAAGCGCGGCGCGGAGATCAAGCTCCGGAGAGTCGGGCTCGACGTGCACTTTCGCTTCGGCGGCTTCGGTGACGATCACGAGCTCCGGCCCGAGCTCATTCGGCGTGGTGCAGAACGTGGCGCGGCTCAGCTCGGCGTCGCCTTGAGCGAGGCGCGTGTCGTCGTCATCGGCGACACCCCGAAAGACGTCTCGGCCGCTCAGGCCATCGGTGCGGAGAGCGTCGGCGTGGCCACCGGCGACTTCTCCGTCGAGGCGCTGCGAGCCTGCGGCGCCACATGGGCGTTTTCTGACCTGGCGTCACCGGAGGCGCGCGAGGTGCTCCTCCGCGGCGCCCGAGGCTGATAGACGGGCCCGCATGACGACCGAAGTGCTCGACGCCGTCGACGCGATCTCCTGGTCTGACGTGCTGCTGCAGCGACTGCAGTCCGCCGAGGCCACCCTGGGGGCGAAGCAAGGCCTCCGCGATGAGAAGAGCTGGCTCACCTCCGCCATCGAGCGGCTCGGTGCTGCGAGGGCCGACGCAGGCGATGTGCTGGCGCGGGCGATGCGGCTCCCCGAGTTGGAATCGCTGCGCGTCGAACACGCCGAGGTGCTGCAGAACGCCGCGGTCGATGCGGTCGAGCGGCTCCACGCGGGCATCACCTTTCACGCCGGCACCCGCGCGCCGATGCTCGAGGCGCTCTACGGCAAGGTGAAGTTGCCCACCATGCGCCGCGCCGACCGCGACGACTTCGAGAAGTTCTGCGCCGACTTCGAGAAGCGCCTCAACTCCTCTTACGTGAAGCGCATGCTGGGCGAGGCCGCCTTCGCCTTCGCGACGCCGGTGATCGAGGAACTGCGCGCCGCGTTCACCGCGTGGCGTGGCGCGTTCACCGCCGAGCCGATTCCCGACACCGAGGCCGCTGCGCTCCGCGATGAAGTGCTGGGCCGCGCACGCCGGCTCGAGCTGCCGCTGACGCAGGCGCGACTGCTGGCCGAGGCGGCGCTGGCGCCGCTGAAGAACGCGTTCGACGAGGCCGGCCTGGGTCAGCGCCCTCGACGGCGCGTCGTTCGCCCCGCCGATCAGGGGCAGACGACGAAGCCCAAGAACACGTAACACTCCGGGCGCGAGGGCGAGCTTTCAGTGCCCGGAATGTCTCCCCCGTCGAGGCGGAGCGGGTTCACCGGGAAGCCGCCGTCTCGCGGAATCGACGTGCAGGTTCCCGGCTCGACGCACTGAAACCCTTCAGCGCACGCGGCACACCGGCGCCCGTCGTACCCGCAGGCGTTGTTCACGTTCCCTTCGACGCAGACCTCGGCGACACAGCACCCAGTGCAGGTGAGCGGAGAGCACGGCAGGCCAGAATCGACGACCCGAACGAGGGGCGGGGGCGGCTGATCTCCGATGGTGCATGCCGAGGTTGCGCTCAGCATCGCCGCCCAACCGAGGTAGAAGCGCCGCGTCGTCACGAGGCGAGTGTGTGCTCATTTCGGGCGTCTGAGCCAGCCCATGCCCATCGCGTTGCCCATCGATTCGCTGCTGCCCGACATCACGGCGGCGTTGCGTACCAAACCGGCGCTGGTGCTCGAGGCGCCTCCCGGTGCGGGCAAGACCACGCGAGTTCCCCCGGCGCTGCTGCAAGCGGGGTTGGCCGGCGCTGGAGAGATTGTCGTGCTGCAGCCGCGGCGCTTGGCCACCCGGTTGGCTGCGGCGCGGGTGGCTGACGAACTGGGCGAGGCCGTCGGCGCCACCGTTGGTTACCAGATTCGCTTCGATGAGGTGTCGTCGGCGAAGACGCGCATTCGCTTCGTGACGGAGGGCGTGCTGACGCGGCGCCTGGTGAGCGACCCTCAGCTGCGCGGCGTCGGTGCGGTGCTGCTCGACGAGTTCCACGAGCGCCACGTCGCCGGAGATCTCGCGCTGGCGATGCTCCGCCGCCTGCAGCTCACCACCCGGCCAGATCTCAAGCTGCTGGTGATGTCGGCCACCCTCGACGCGGCACCGGTGGCGGCCTGGCTCGGTGACGCACCATCGCTCCGCAGCGAAGGGCGCGCCCACGCGGTGAGCATCGAGTTCGCCGAGAAAGACGACGATCGCCACCTCGACCAGCAGGTGCTCGCGGCCCTGAAGCGGCTGGTGCAGCGCGAGCTCGATGGGCACGTGCTGATCTTCCTTCCCGGCGCGGGAGAAATTCGTCGCGCGGCCGACACCTGCGCCGACTTCGCGCAGCGGCACCAGCTCGACATTCACGTGCTCCACGGCGAGCTTCCCGCGGCGGAGCAAGATCGAGCGCTGCGGCCGAGCGCCCGGCGAAAGCTCATCCTCTCCACCAACGTCGCGGAGACCTCGGTCACCATCGACGGCGTGGCGGCGGTCATCGACTCCGGCCTGGCGCGCGTCGCGTCGCACTCGCCTTTCTCCGGGTTGGCCACGCTGAATCTGGCGAAGGTGTCCAAGGCCTCGGCGACACAGCGCGCGGGTCGAGCCGGCCGAACCCGTGCGGGTGTGTGCATTCGGCTCTACACCCGCGGCGACTACGAGGGCCGTCCCGCGACCGATGTCCCGGAGATTCGTCGGCTCGACTTCACCGAGTCGGCGCTTTCGCTGCGAGCGCTTGGGGTGACCGACGTCTCCACGTTTCCGTTCTTCGAGGCCCCCGCGGCATCGGCCGTTTCGGCGGCTGACGCGTTGCTCCACCGGCTCGGGGCCATCGATCGCGGCGGCGCGCTCACTCCGCTCGGCCAGCGCATGGCCACCACCCCGCTCCACCCACGGCTGGCGAAGTTGCTACTCGACGCCGAGCAACGAGGCGTCGGAGATGACGGCGCGATCATCGCGGCGCTGCTCGGTGAGCGAGACATTCGACTCGAGACCCGCAGCGGAGGCCGCCACGGACAGAAAGCCGACGTGTGGACCGGCCCGTCAGATCTCCTCGAGCTGCTCGAGCGCTTCCACCAGGGCCACGGCATGGGGGCGCGCGCGGCGGGTTTGGAGAGCGGCGCGTTCTCCACCGTCGACCGGGTGCGCAAGCAGCTCCAGCGTGGGCTGCGAAAGAGCAACCAGGCCCCAGGGAGCGACAGCGCGAAGGAAGCAGCGCTCCTCCAAGCCATCGCTGCGGGCTTCCCCGATCGCGTCGCGCGGCGCCGCAAACCCCAAGCCCCCGAGCTCGTGCTGAGCGGCGGAGGCTCCGCGACGTTGGATCCAAGCTCCGTCGTGCAGAACGACGAGCTGATGATCGCCGTCGATGCCGAAGAACGGCGCGGCGCGGTCATCGTTCGCCTCGCCAGCCGGGTCGAAGCGGAGTGGTTGCTCGAGCTCTGCCCCGACGAGCTGAGCGAGCTCGATTCGCTGGTGTGGAACAACGACGGTCACCGCGTCGAGCGCGTCACTCGACTCAGCTACGGCAAGGTGGTGCTCGAAGAGACACGTGCGCCCGCTCCTGCGTCTGAGGCGGTCTCGAAGGCGCTGGCCGACGCCGCCCGCGCCGCTGACCTCTCGCTCCTCGCCGACCCGGCCGCCGTGGAAGCCTGGTGCTGTCGAGTCGAAGCGCTCCGCGCGGCGTTCCCCGAATCGAAGTTCCCCACCGCCGACAGCGCTTTCGTGAAGGAGACGCTGGCCACCATGTGCGACGGCTGCCGCTCATTCGCCGAGGTGCGCGAGGTGGGGTTGATGCACGCGCTCAACGCCCGGCTCGCGCCTGAGCAAGCGCGGCTGCTCGCGACCCAGGCTCCAGAGAAAATAACGCTGCCCGGCGGCCGCACGGTGACGGTGCACTACGAGCGCGCGCGCCCACCGTGGATTGAATCGCGCCTCCAAGACTTCTTCGGCCTGAGCGCTGGCCCATCCATCGGGCGCTCGCCGCTCGTGCTCCACCTGCTGGCCCCCAACCACGAGGCCGTGCAGATCACCACCGACTTGTCTGGCTTCTGGGACCGGCACTACCCGGCGGTGCGCAAAGAGCTGATGCGCCACTACCCGCGGCATGCCTGGCCCGAAGACCCGCGCACCGCGACTCCGCCTCCACCGAACCGGCGGAGGTAAACGCTCAGCTGAGACTTACGGCAGCGTGGGAACGGGCGCCGGGGTCGGCGCGGGCGTGCCTTCGGCCTTCGGAGCGGCCGGAGGCGCGAGCGTCTTCGCGGTGGCCTTCTCGCCCGAGGTGAGCGGCTTGGCGCGGAACTGCTCCCAGCTCGCCTGGCCGTCTTTGAACTTGAACACCGCCACCATACCGACGGCGGTGGTGCCGTCGTTCATCGCCCACCCGAACGAGTCAGCCGGACCCGGGTTGAGGAAGAGCGTCTTCGACGGCGTCTTCTCTTTCAGCAGCGTCTCGCCCGCCACGTCGGTCGTCGCGCGGCCACCGGCCTCTTTGATGTTGCTGAAGAAGCCGAAGCCGATGTGGCCGTCGGCGATCGCCTTGCCGACCACCGGGTCACCGACGTTGCCGCCGTTGTTGGTGGCGGAGTCGAGCGCCTGCGTGCCCTTGCCCTGCGGAGGACCGTGCGACACGAGCGCGACCGGAATCGTGGCCGCCTTCGCCTCGCGAATGACCTCTTCGACGGTCGACTTCAGGTACACGCAGCCCGTCGCGCAGCCCATGTATTCGGGGTTGTGGTAGCCGGGGAGCGTCACGAGCATCAGCTCGGGGAACTCCACCACGCGCACCTGGTTGAGGTTGATGACCGCGCCCTGCGTCTCGGCGTTGGCCGCATTCACGCCGTCGGTGAAGTCGGCGCGGCACTCGCGGTTCCCGATGACGGCGAACACCGGCAGCTTCGAGGCGGCGAATTCCTTCAGCGCGCGCGCGATGCCCGGAGCGGTCTCGCCCACGTCGCCGGTGACGAGAATCGCGTCGACCTTCTGCTCTTGGAAGTACTTCACGTACTTCTTCACGTTCACCATGTTCTCGCCGGAGTCTTCGTTCAGCGGGCCGACCACGCCGAGCGTCAGCGTGCCGTCGGCGTCTTTGTCGGCGAACGTCAGGCGAGCGCCGGAGAGCTTCGCGGCACGGCCAGCGATGGTGATGTCGGTGGTCGGACCCGGGTCGATGGGCGCCGCACACTCTTTGTCGACGCGGGGCTCCACGGCCGGCGGCGGCTTGGCGACGACCGCAGGCTTCGGCGGCTCGACGGGCGCCGGCTTGGGCGCTTCCTTCTTCTCGGTGCACGCGAGCACCACCAACACCGACGTAAGCCACAGCGATTGCAGGGTTTTCACGTGATTTTCCCCTCGAAAAAGGTCGCGGACTCGTAGCGGAAACGGACTCGCCGGTCCAGCGGGTTCGCGGTACACCTGCGCGCTGCATGAAGCTCATGAGCTGGCTCGCCTGTCTCACCTTCGTCGCTTGCGCCCACTCCCCGCTCCCTGGAGCCGCATTGACGCGGGTCAGCCGCCCGGCGTTCATCGCGCGAATCGTCGAGAAAGCGGGCCCGTATTCCACCGTGTTTCGCGACGACGACTCGTACAAAGCGGCGCTGAAGCGGCTGTCGCCCGACGAAGCCGACCGGCGCCTCGCGGAGAAGCTCACCCACGGCGTGCGCGACCCGAAGACGGGCCAGCGGGTCATTCCCACCATCACCCGCTTCGAGATCGCTGACGCCCTGCGCACCGAGACCATGGCCAAGCTGCCGCGCGGGGCTCCGTGGAACGCGACGCTCTCTCCGGTCGAAGTGGCCGGCGCGCTCGAGAGCTACCTCGTCGACGAGGTCCCGGCGAACGCCCCCGACTACGGGCTGCTCAAGTCACACGGCGCCGACGCGGTGGTGGAGTTCGTCATCGAAGAATACGGCATGCGCAGCGAAGACGGCCGCGCGGGCATCGCGCTCAAGGGGTACGCCCGGCTGTTCTTCATCGACGCCGACGAGGTGTACGTGCGCCGCTTCTTCTCCGACGAAGTGCGCGCCGAGCTGCCGCACCTCGACCCGTTCGCGGTGGCCAAGAACCCGGTGCTGTTCCGCGATCGCATGCGCGCGATGGTGTCGGTCATCGCTGAGCAGCTCGCCGCCGACCTCACGCCCGACGACGCCCCTACCGCCAGCCCCGCCAAGCCCGCACGTGACGCGGCTCCGACGGTTCCCGCCGAAGAAGACCCGCTTTGATGCGGTGGCTGGCTGCGCTCGGCGCGCTGGTCCTCCACGCAGCTTGCCAGTGCGGGGGCCCGCGCCTCACCGGCATCGATGAAGAAGACGCAGGCGCGCCGCTCGTCGACGCTGGCCCCATGGCGTGTGCGACGGGCAGCGTCTCCGGGAGGGTGTGCGCCACCGACAGGAGAACCTGGCTCAACGGCGCCGCCGTCTCCGTCGCTGGCTCCGACTGCAAC
>JAEUJT010000136.1 GCA_016793525.1 Archangium sp.
CGGACATGGGAGGGGGCAGGAAGCGCCGGAAGTCTACACGAAGCGACCCAACCTTTCGGCGACTCCGGTGTAGTGGGCCCACATGAACGCCGACCTGCTTCCGTTGATGGCCCCTCGCTTGTCGGGGACCGAGCTGTTCAAGACCGTGGCGGTGCTGGGCAGCGGGCCCCAAGCGGGCGAGCTCGCCTCGCTCCGCGGCGACGACACCATCGTGGCGGTGATGAACAACGCCTGGCGCGCGGTGCCGGACTGGGACTACTGGCTCTACGCGGACGACTTCCCCGAGGAAGGAAAACCGGCGCCCGAGCTGCGCGCGAGACGGGGCCGATCGAGCCCGCAGTACTGGCCGGCCATCGAGGCCCACGGCGGTCTGGTCCTCTGCGGCGCCACCATGGCCTACGCCACCGGGTACTGGGCGCTCCACACCATGCCCTTCAGCCAGGTGTCCTTCTTCGCCACCGACATGACGTACAGCGGCGCGAAGACCCACTTCTATGGTCAGGGCGCGCCCGACCCGCTCCGCCGCGATGTGACGCTGCAAGACCACGAGGCGAAGGGGCTACGGCTGCAGTACTTCGCGTTGCGCGCGTCGTGTCTGTTCCTCAACGCCTCGAACGCCGAGGAGACCCGCCTGGTGGTCCCGCGCATCCGCTCCGGCGTGTCGCTGCGGCGCAACGTCGCGGCCGAGGTGATGCCGACGCTGCGTGAATTGCTGCGCGCGATGGACGACGCGGCCACTCCGGCGCTGCAGCTCGAGCGCGCGACCCCCGCGTCGTGGCGGGTGCCCAACTACGGCCTCATCATGAACGAGCCGGGCCTGTGGTCGCACACCGCCGCCGTCGACGCCCGCTGGCGCGCACTGAAGCCGATGAGCGACGCGCTGGCCCAGCAGGTCGAAGCCGCGTTCGCCCGGGAGTGACTCACGCAGCCAGCGTGGCGCCGTCGATGACGAAACGGTACCGCACGTCGTTGCGCAGCATTCGCTCGTAGGCCTCGTTGATCTGCTTCGCCGCGATGACCTCGACGTCGGCGACCACCTTGTGGGCCGCGCAGAAGTCGAGCATCTCCTGCGTGGCCGCGATGCCGCCGATGCTCGAGCCCGCCAGCCGCCGGTTGTTGCCGATGAGCGAAAACGCCGCGACCTGAATCGGCTTCGGGGGAGCGCCCACCAGCACCATCGCTCCGAAGGGCCGCAGCAGCCGCAGGTACTGGTCGAAGTCGTGCTCGGCGGAGATGGAGTCGATGAGCAGGTCGAACTGGCCGTGGCGTTTCGCCATCTCTCTGGCGTCGTTCGAGAGCGCGAAGTGGCTGGCTCCGAGCCGGGTGGCGTCGGCCTGTTTGCCCTTCGAGGTGCTGAACACGGTCACCTCGGCGCCCATCGCCGCCGCGAGCTTCACCGCCATGTGCCCGAGGCCGCCGAGGCCCAACACACCCACGCGATCGCCCTTCTTGCAGCCCCACTCCCGCAGCGGCGAGTAGGTGGTGATGCCGGCGCAGAGGAGCGGCGCCACACCGGAGAGCTCCATACCCGCTGGCACTTTCACCGCGAAGTGTTCGGTCACCACCAGCTGCGTGGAGTACCCGCCGTAGGTCGGCGTCTTTCGGTCCATCTCGGTGCTGTTGTAGGTGAAGGCGCAGCCCTTGGCGCAGAACTGCTCGTGCCCCGCCGCACATGACTCGCAGGTGCGGCACGAGTCGACCATGCAGCCCACGCCAGCGATGTCGCCCACCTTGAACTTCGTCACCTTCGCGCCGACGGCGGTGACCCGGCCAACGATCTCGTGGCCCGGCACCATCGGGTACGACGAGTTGCCCCACTCGCCCCGCGCCTGGTGAATGTCGGAATGGCAGATGCCTGAAAACAGCACCTCGAGTGACACGTCGCTTGGGCCGACGGATCGGCGCTCGATAAACGACGGAGCCAGCGGTTGGTTCGCGGCGGTGGTGACCCAAGCGTGCGTTTTCATGACGACGCACCATGGGGTCGAGCCAGCCGAGAGAAAACGCCTAAATGGGGAGGCCGAGGCGCTTCCGAGCGTCAGGGCTGCGCGGTCAGCTCGCGCCACACGTCGGTGGCCTCGGCGTTTCTGCCCAGCGACGTCAGACAGCGCATCTTCTGCTGCAACACCGCCCGGCGCAGTACGCCCTCGTCGGCCCCCGTGCGCTGCCACGCGGGAGACGACAGCCACGCGTCGGAGAGCGCAATGGCCTCGTCGCACCGCCCGTCGTCGGCCAGATGCGCCACCTCGCGCGCCCGGGCCTGCCGCAGCGACCCGCCGGCCGGAGGGAACGGCGAGCGCACGTCGCGCATGAGTTGATCGATGCGTCGCTCCAAGTCACGCAAGCTGAAGCCACCACTCCCCCGCGGCCGAGGGGCGGAGGGCGGCGTCGCGGTGGCCACGTCAGACGGCGGTGGAGGCGGCAGCGACGGGTTCGGCGGGGGCGACCCGTCGGACGCGGACGAGCGCTCTGGGGTCAACCCGGCCCATTCGTCTTCGGGGTTGAGCGAGGCGGGCGGCGGCGCGATGTCGTCGTTCGACTCCGACGCTGACGCGGGGGCCACTGCTGGCGCGGCGCGCACCGGAGCGGCCTTCACGGGCGGCGGCGCGAAGGTGAGCGGCTCCAACACCCCGTCGTGCCACACCACCGCGTGGCCCGCCTTCACCACCCGCGTCTGGTTCGCGACGTCGACAGCCACTTCGCCCTCCTCGACCGCCACCACCACCCGCGCCGCTTCGCGCGACACGAGGAACTGGGTGCCCAGGTCACGCACCTGGACCTCTCCGGCGCGCACGATGAGCACGCGGTCTTCGCGGTGCGGCACCACCATGGCCACGCTGCCCCGCTGCACCTCGAGGGTGAGGGCCGAGGCTTCTAACGTCACCAGCTGCACCGACGACGAGCCAGTGAGTCCTGCGCGCGTCCCGTCGGGGAGATGCAACCACGCAGCGCCTCCGCGCTCGGTCTTCACCACGGCCCCTTCGGCGAGCTCCTGCGCCGTCGCGAGTGCGGCTTTCGACGCCGACGCCTTCGATGCCGACGCCACCACCGCGGCCAGCTTGCGTGGCGTGAGCGGAGGCGGTGGCATCACCGGCTCCGCCACCACCGGCGCCTTCACCGGCTCAGGCGCGACGGCCACCGGCGGCGCCACCTCGCGCTTCGGCAGCACCCACGCCACACCGGCCACCACCACGACCGCGGCGGCGACGGCGGCCCACGCCCACCCCGGCGACCACCACCGGGTGAAGCGCCGCGACTGCTCGGCCTCGAGCGCCTCGCTCAACCGCACGCCGACCCGTTGCGCCAACATCGAAGGCAGCGGCGGAGGCTCGGGCACCTCGCGCAGCACGTTCACCGCGGCGCGGGCGCTGGCCACCGCGGCACGACACGCCTCACACGACGCGGCGTGGGCCTCGAGCGCAGGCGCCTGGTCGGGAGGCAGCTCGCCCCGCGCCAGCTGCCACTGCTGCTCGACCGAGAGGTGGCTCATGGCAGCGGACCTCGCAGGCCCTGCACCGCGTCGGCGAAGTCCAACCGGGCGCGGTTGAGGCGGCTGCGCACGGTGTTGACGGGCGCGTCGACGAGCTCGGCGATCTCCTCGGGCTTGAGGCCCAGCAGCTCGTGGTAGGTGAAGACCTCGGCCTTCTCTTGGCTCAGCGTGGCGAGCGCCTGCTGCACCAGCTTCGAGGCCTGCTTCACCTGGGCGGCGCGTTCGGGGTCGCTCGTCTCTGGCGCCACGCCGTCGGGGAGGTCAGCGGTGAGCGTCTCCGGCCGGCGGCGACGGCTGCGCACGTACATCAAGCCCACGTTGACGCACACCCGGTGCACGAAGGTGGTGACCTTGGAGTCGCCCCGGTAGCCCTTGAGGGCCTTCATCAGGTGCACGTACGACTCCTGGAGCAGGTCTTCGAGGTCGGCGCTGGGGCCAACCACCCGGTACAACACGCGCCACGCCTGGTCCCGGGTGCGCTCGTACAGCTGAGTCAACGCCAGGGCTTCGCCGGCCCGCGCGCGCAGCGCCAGAGCCCGCAGCGGATCGACCGTCACGTCGGCGAGGTGCATCATGGGCAGGGACAGCGCCGTCATGGCACCGGTTGGTTGCCGCGGGCAAGCCGGGCGATCCACTCATTCCGACGGGGCGCTCTCCGGGCCGCGAACCAGGTTTCGGCCCGCTTGCTTGGCGCGGTACAGACACCCGTCGGCGCGGCTGAGGAGCGCCTCGGGCAACAGCTCGGCGTCGCCGACCGAGGTCGTGGCCACCCCCACGCTGACGGTGACCTTCAGCATCTGGCCCTCGTATTCGACCTGGCTCTCGGCCACGGCGGCCCGAAGGCGCTCGCCGCAGACCAACGCCTCGGGGGGCTGGGTGCCGCGCAAGAGCACCGCGAATTCTTCGCCGCCATAGCGGGCCAGCACGTCTTCTCCGCGGAGAGTGCGCTGGAGCGCGCGCGCCACCGAGCGGAGCACGTCATCTCCGGCGAGGTGCCCGTGGGCGTCGTTGATGCGCTTGAAGTGGTCGACGTCGATCATCACCACCGACAGCGGCTCTCGGTGCCGCAGCGCGTACTTCAGCTCTCGGTCGAGCGCGTCGATGAGCGCCTTCTTGTTCAGCACGCCGGTCAGTGCGTCGATGGTGGCCGACTCGTAGAGGTTGCGCTGCAGCGCCTCGTCGAGGGCGTCATGGTACGAGAGCCGAAGAATGGTGGTGCCGCCGAGCTGCACCTTGTCGCCGTCGTGCAGGCGGTGCCGCTCGATGCGGGCGCCGGCGAACCAGGTGCCGTTGCGCGACGACAGGTCTTCAATGTCGACCTCGCCGTTCTTGAGCGACACCCGCGCGTGCTTGCGCGAGACGCCGTCGTCGTCGAGCTGAATGTCGACTTCGACGCCGCGGCCCAGCACCATGTCGCCTTCACGCAGACGAAACATGCGGCCCACCGCGGAGCTGCCGGAGACCACCACCAAATACACGGCATCGCGCTGAATGGCGCCGCGGATCTGCCGCAGGTCGATGTCGTGCGTCGTGTCGTCGCCCGAGTGGTCCGTCATCCACCCGTCATTTCACGCCAAAACCACCCGGTCGCCAACGTTTTCACGGCAAAGGAACGGCCGCGCGCGACGCCTCGAGGCGCTCGACCCACGCCGCTTGCGCCGCCGCGCCCTGGGGGGAGTCGAGCTGCTGGCCATGACGCACCTCGTCGAGCGCCGAACGCCAGGCGCCGAGCCGCTCGTGGGCCGAGGCCATGCGGTAGTGCAGATCGGCCCGCTGCGGCTCCAGGCGCGCGGCGGTCTGCAGCGCGTCGAGCGCTTTGCCGTGCCGGCCGTCGTTCGACCACAACGCGGCCTCGAGCACGAAGAGGTGCACCCGAGACGCAGCCGCGTTCGCGAAGGGCCGCAGCCGACCGATGAGCTCGCGCGCCTCGGCGGAGCGACCTTCGGCGGAGAGAAAGTCGACCGCCAGCAGCCCGGCGGCGATGTCGGCGGGGGCGCTGCGCAGCCGAGCGGTGAGAAGCCCCAGCCCGTCGCTCCGGCGCCCATTCATCGCCAGCACCCGCGCGTGGAGCACGACCTGCTGGCCCCGCTCGTCGGCAGGGAGCTCCTCGAACCGCGCGAGCGCCTCGGCCGCGCCTCCGGTATCGGCCAGCTGGCGCACGAGCAGCAGCCGCGCTTCACGAGCGACCTCTGGCGTGGGCGCTTCGGCCTCGGCCACGCGGAGGAACTGGGCGGCGAGGCCAGGGTTGGTCGAGCGCAGCACGCCCCACGCGCGCTCGAGAAAGCCGGGGAGCGGCACGAGGATTCGCTCGAAGTCACCCTGCGCGCTGGCCACCGCCAAGGCCCGTGGCAGCGCCGAGAAGTCGCCCAGGGAAAACGCCGTCTTGAGCTCGAGCAAGGCCTGGCTTCGCTGCCCCAGCCGCAGCAGCGCGTCGGCGGCCGCGAGGTGCGCGCGCGGGTCGTTCGGCCGCAGCTGGAGCCAGCGGTTGACCCACGCCAGCGCGTTGCGCGCGTCGCCCCGCAGCGCCGACCATTGGGCCGCGTTGGCGTAGAGCACCCAGTCGCTCGGGTGGCGGTCGATGGCCTGTTTCACCTGGGGGATCACGTCGGCCGGGGCCGCGGCGGCGCGCGACGCCTCGAGCACCGCGCGCTCCGCCTCGAGGTGGGTGGGGCGGCCCGCGACGAGGCCCAGCGCACTCAGCGCCACCGCGGCCCCCAACACCGCGGCGAGACGGCCCGGCGCCAAGCGGCGCGCCGACGCCTCTTCGTCGGAACCCGCGACGAGGCCCAGCGCGACCGCGACCAGCACCGGCACCGCGTTGAGCTCGAGCGCGAAGTCGAACACGTCGTGCAGCGCCGCTCCCGCGACGGCCAGCAGCACCACCGTCTCGAGCGGTTGTTCCCGGGCGCCGCGCCAGAGCGAGCGCGCGTTCCACGCGGCGGCGAGGCTCAGCGCGAGGGCCGCGACGACGCCCACCTCGGTGAGCCACTGGAGCGCGACATTCTCAGGGTGGGTAAAGGTGACGCCGAGCTGCTCGGTCTGAAACGGCGTGAAGCCGACCTCGAAGGCCCCCACGCCCAGGCCAGTTCGAGCGAACCCCCGCACGCCCTCGAAGAACATCGGCCAGAGCTCGACCTTGGTGGCGCGCAGCTTCTCGAGGGAGCTGAGCGATTCGGCCCGCAGCAGCAGATCTTCGTAGGCGACCCCGCCGGCCGCCAGCAGCACCGCGCCCATGGCCAACCACGGCGCCACGGCGCGCACCCCGCCCGCGCGCCGCGCCATGGTCACCGCCGCCACCAGCCCCCAGGTGACGCCGAAGAAGGCGATGCCGCCGCGCGACATCGACAGAAGTGTCGCCAGCCCGCATGCCAGCGCCCCCGCGCCCCACCCGAGCGCCGCCTCGCGGTCGGGCGTCGACAGCGCCAGCCCGAGCGCCACGGTGCTGGTGACGGTGAGAAAAGCCGCGAGGTGGTTCGTGTTGCCGAAGGGGGTGATGAGCGGCAGATCGGCGAAGAAGGTGTACACGCCGAAGAGCGAGGGCGCGCCGGCCACCGCGTGCCCGAACCCGATGACGGCCACCGCGATGCCCACGCCGGCCATCACCCGGTAGAGCCGGAGACGCGGGGCCTCTTTCCGCCCCAGCTGCACCGCGGCCCACAGCAACGCGCCGAGCGCGACGGTGCGGGCCAGCGCGCGGTACGTCGACGGCGCGTCGACCGACACCGGCCTCCAGCGCTCGAGGCCCAGGGGCACCAAGGTGAAGTCGCGCAGCTCGGCGGCGCGCGGGCTCACCAGGCCGAGCAGCGCTGGCGGGAGTGGAATGAGCTGCAGCACCTCGAGCGCCGCCACCGCCACTGGCAGCCACACCATCGGGTGCCACAGCTGCCGCCGCTGGTTCACCACCACGCCGACACCCATCGCTCCCGCGGCGACGAGGGCGACGACGCAGAGCAGCGGCAGGGTCCACGGCGGGGCACCTCCGATGCTGAGCGGCAACACCACCAGCGCAGCGGCGACCGCGCCTTCGGCCACGAGGCTCCACACACGCTGGCTGGCCGACGCAGGCATGAGGGGTCGACGCTCTACACGCCGAGCAGCGATTCACGAAGCACCGGCGCGTTGCGCGCCTGGGGTAAGGAGAGACCCAGCGGGAGCCGGAGGGCGCAGCCCACGGTCGTCAGCCGCTGACGTCGGTGGTACGCCGGCCGAGGTCGAACAACGAAGTCGTCGCAGCGAGGGCCCACGATGGAGCTGCAGCACCTGGTGGACGAAGGCATCATCGACGAAGTGTTTCAGCAGCTGAAGACGGGCAAAGAGGCCGAAGTCTGGTTGGTCAGCCACCGCGGCGAGCCGGTGGCCGCCAAGTTGTACAAAGAGCGCGCGTACCGCAGCTTCAAGAACGACTCCGGCTACACCGAGGGCCGGCAAGTACGAAACACGCGCACCCAGCGCGCGATGGATCGCGGGAGCGCGTTCGGCAAGCGCTCGGCTGAAGAGGCGTGGAAGTCGGCCGAAGCCGACGCGCTGCGGGCGTTGAACGCGGCCGGGGTGCGAGTGCCGAAGCTGGTGCTGTTCTACGAAGGCGTGCTGCTGATGGAGGCCATCGGTGACGCCGAAGGGCGGGTCGCGCCACGGCTGATCGAAGCCGGCCTCACCCAGGAGCAGGCGCTGCCGTTGTACGAACAGCTGCGCGGAGAGGTCATCAAGATGCTCGCCGCCGACCTCATTCACGGCGACTTGTCGGAGTTCAACATTCTGATGGCCTCCGACGGGCCGGTCATCATCGACTTTCCCCAAGTCGTCGCCGCCGCGCGCAACTCGAGCTCGGAACAGTACTTTCGCCGCGACCTGGGCAACTTGCTGCGCTTCTTCTCGGCGCTCAACCCCGAGGTGGCCAAACACGCCGGCGACGTCGATGAGATCTGGCGCGCGTATACCCGGCGCGAACTGAGCGCCGGGTATGTGCCGTCGGGTCGTCCGGTGCCCAAACACGATCAGCCTCGCGCGGGCGACGGCCGCGGAGAGGGCCGGCAGCCTCGGAGACGACAGGACCCGCGCCGCTCGGGGGGGCCAACCGTCTCGATGCGCGGACAACCTGCGCCGCAGCAGCAAGGCCAGCGCCCTCAGCAGCAACAAGACCAGCGTCCGCGACAACGCGATCAGCGCGATCAGCGCCCGCCTCAGCAAGACCAGCGTCCATCACAGCAGCAGGGCCAGCGGTCGCAGCAGCAACAAGGTCAGCGCCCGCAGCAGCAACAAGACCAGCGTCCGCAGCAGCAAG
>JAEUJT010000213.1 GCA_016793525.1 Archangium sp.
GGCAGCGGGTGCGCGTCTCCGTCAGACGTCACCTGCCCTTCAGACAGCGCCTCGAGCAGCGCCGACTGCGTGCGCGGCGACGCGCGGTTGATTTCATCGGCGATGAGCACGTTGGCGAACACCGGGCCGGGCCGAAAATGAAACGACGCGTCGGCTTGGTGGAAGATGGCCGAGCCGACGATGTCGGTGGGCAGCAGGTCGGGCGTGAACTGCACCCGCTTGAAGACGCCTCCGATGCTCGCCGCGAGCGCGCGGGCCAACGTCGTCTTCCCCGTGCCGGGCACGTCTTCGAGCAGCACATGGCCACCCGCTGCGACGCAGCAGAGCACGAGCTCGACGGCGTCACGTTTTCCGCGAATCACGAGCTCGAGGTTGTCGCGCAGGCGGTGGTGGAGGCGCTGAGCGGCTTCAGCTCGCGCGGCAGTCTCGGCAGAGGGCACGGCACGCATGGCAGGTACCTTAGCGACAGGGAGCGTCGGAGCGCTGGTTTGATCCACCAACACGCCATCACGTCGCGGCGGCGTGCCACGCGGCGAGCACGGCCTCCGCGGCGCCCTCGAGCCGAACGCGAACGGAGCTGCTCAGCCGCGGCTGCATCAGCACGGAAACAGTCTCTCACGCACGCTCGAGCAGCCATGAAATCTCGACACGCACGGTGGACCTTTTTGCATCAGTGACCCCACACCATGTCGGCCACCCACTGCCACCACGGGGTCCACCGGTAGACGTAGGCGAGCGCGGTGCCCACCACGGCGAAACCGAACGCCGCACGAAGCGCGCGTGGATCCGCCGCGAAGAGGGACGCAGCGACCAGCAGCGGCGCCAGCAGCACGAAGCTGTGCCAATACGCGTGGTGTGGATCCGCCATCGCCATGGCTGCGGCGCTCACCACCGTCGCCGCGAGGGCCAGGTGCTTCTGCCGCCACGACCAGACGACGAGCGACGCGGTCAGCAGCACGAAGACGACGACGCGCGGCTTGAATCGAACCCACGCGATGGGGTTCACGTTTTCGAAGCGCGTGTTCCCCAACACAGTGACCGCGGTCACGAGTGCGGGCAGCACCACCGCCAGCGCCACCAAGACCGCCGCCGCGACACGCCACGGTGAGCTCCGGGCCTCGCGCAGCAGCGCCGCCAGGCTCCACACCGCAACCGGGAGGAAGGCCGCCGCTCGAAAGTGCGACGCACCGCACAGTGCCCAGAGCACCAGCGCCGCGTCCCACCGACCCCGCTGCATGCACGCCAACGCGCCCGCGGCCGACGCAAAGAACACCACGTCGGGAAAGCCATTCAGCCCAGTGCCGAGCGTCAGCGGCGCGATGATGAGCGCGAAGGCCACGACGCGCAGTGGATCCACCCACCGAGGTCGAAGCACGTTCCACAGCGCCACCAGCGCCACGCCCGTCGCCACCGCGAGCATCAGCCCCATCAGCCGGTGCGCTGCGGGCGGAGAGAGCACTCCGGTGCGTTCAAGCCACGCGGGCGGGCCGTGGAACAGCACCACCGCCGGAGGCACCACCGTGGGCTCGTCGACCCATTGCCCGGTGTGCTCGCCACCCAACCCGGTGCGCAGCTGCACGTCGGAGAACGGCACCCGGTACAGCGTCAGGCCCCAGTCTGGCCACGCCGCGGCCTCGGCCATGTGGCGCAGGTGGTCGGTGTAGTGCGGGTCGAGCACCCCTTCGGAGGTACCGAGCGCGCTCACCGCAACGCACGCGCCCACCACCGCCAACGCGTAGCGAAGCCGCACGGCGCGCTCAGTACCGGAAGAGCGTGACCGACTGACCGCTTTTGCCGCTGGGGAGCCCACCGGAGCCGCCAGCCGCGGGAGACAACGTCGCGTTGCCGGGCACGCCGATGACGCCTGCGTCGCTCGGCACCACGAGGGCCGCTGACCAGCCGCCGGCGCCAGCGCCACCGACGCCGCCGAGGCCACCATTGCCGCCTTTTCCTCCGGCGGCACCGCCTGCCCGCGTGGTGGACCCCGACGGGTTGTACGCGCACCCGAGGCACGACCCGCCGCTGCCCGAGCAGATGGAGCCGCTCGTGTAGCACCACCCACCGCCGCTCTGCCCCGTGGCGCCCGTCGCTCCGAGGCCACCAGGGCCACCGTTGCCACCTGGAGCGCCCGCGCTCGCCTCGAGCGACGACGACGGGAAGACGGTGATGCGCGATGCACCGGAGAGGAACACCGCGATGGACGCGCCGCCGCCGGTCGCGCCGGAGCCACCCGTACCGCCGACGCCGCCACACCCAGGCCGACCGACGGGGCCCGTCTCGGTCGCGCTGACGGCGCTGCAGTTCGCGCAGTTGCAGTCGAGGCAGGTCGCCGTGGCGGGGCTGGGCGCTCCACCCGCGGTGCCCGCGGAGCCGGAGACGCCCGTCACGCCCGTTCCACCGAGGCCTGTTTGGTAGCCGGCCTGCGTGGGGAAGCCGCCGTCAGAGGGCGCACCGCCATCTCCCTGGCCTCCGTCGGCACCGGTGCTCGGCGTGTTGTTGCACGACGTCAGGCCAACCGTTTGGCCTGGCTGCGACGGCGTCGTTCCCGCGAACGGCACGCCCGATTTCACCCGAACGTTGTTCAGCTCGAGCAGCACGTCGGTGCCGTAGATGCCGTACGTGTTCGGCGCCGCGGCCGATGACGCGTTGCCGGCGAGGAGTTCCAAGTCTTGCAGCTTGAAGGCGCCTCCCGAAATCGTCAGGCCGATGGCACCCGAGACGTCGATGCGCGTGTTCCCGCGGCGGTCGAGGTTGCAGTTGCGCGTCCACGGAATGCCGGTGCGCAGGCCAGCGCCTTCGATGCTGACGCCGTTCCACCCCGCATCCAGGACGATACCGGCGTGGTTGTAGATGGCCTCGTCGAGCACGATGCGCTTCTTGGTGACGCTGTTGCGCGCCGTCGAGAGCGCCTGCGTCAGCGACGCGAACGGGCTCGCCATGGTGCCGGGGTTGCCGTCGTTGCCGGTGATGGAGACGAACCAGGCGTTTGAATCCGAATACCCGCCGTCGCTGTCGCAGCCCATCATCCCTGCGTCGAGAGTACCCGCGTCGAACGCCCCGGCATCACTGGAGCCAGCGTCGATGAGGCCCGCGTCGTCGTCGCCTGCGTCGGGCTGGCCCGCGTCGATGAGGCCCGCGTCGAACGTACCCGCATCGAAAGAGCCAGCGTCGAACACTCCGGAATCGGCCGGCGTCCCCGAATCAGAAGCTCCACCATCGGTGCGCCCCGCATCGGTGGATCCGCCATCGCCGCCCCCGGTGCCTCCACCCATCGCGCCACCACCACCAGCGCCTCCCCCGAGCGCGCCCCCGTCACCGCTGCACTGCGGGTGGGTCGGGTTGTTGCGGCAAAACTCGTCGAGCGAGAAGTCGAAGCACGCCGCACACGCGAGCACGCCAGCGAAGCCAATGGAGCGCATGCGCATCACCACGTCCCTCCGATGGCGAGACCGGCTCCGGCCGCTGCGGGGCCGACTGTCACCGCGGGGGGCTCGTCACCCTTGCCCACCACGAGCAGCACCACCGACGCCGCTACGCCGGCCACCGCGAGCCCCGTGAAAACGTACCCGAGCGCAGCGCTCGTCTGTCCGCGCGCCACGATGGCATTCGGGTCATACGAGGCGTCAGCGCCCGTGACGATTGCGAGCTCGGCCTGCGCGTTGCCCGCGACGCCGAAGCACGCCGCCGCCGCGCCAGCGAACGCCACGGCCGCGATGCCGGGGATGAGCGCGGCTCGCTTCGAAACTCCAGTTGAGGGCCTCTGCGACACCGACTCGACGATGGCATCGGCCGCGCGCTCGAGCGAGGCGGGTACATTTTCAGTGCCCTTCACCGACTCGGAGAACGTGGCGAGCGGGGCGCCGTTCTTCGCCGAGATGACCCGCACGTTCACCAGCACGGTGGGGCCGACCGCGGCGATGCTGCCGGTGACGAGCCCGTCGACGCCCAGCGCACCCGCGAGCTCGGCGGAGCACGACGTCTCCAAACAGCCCATGAGCGCCTTCTGCTTCTCGAGGCCCAACACGTTGGCGATGTCGCTGGCCGACACCACCGACAACCCGCGGCCCCCGAGCTGCTGCACCAGGTGCTCTCCGAACGCGTCGCACACCGGCTTCGGAATGTCGGCGCAGGGAATGTTCGGCGCCGCCAACTTCGGCGTCGCTGCCACCACCACCGCCAAGGTCAACGCGAGCATCTGCCTCTTCTACGCGAGGCGGCACGAAAACCGGAGCGCTTCAGCGCGTGGCGACGGCCGGCTCGAGCGTCTCAGCCGCAGTGGGAACCAGCCGTGAACCGGCCTCGACGCGCAGGCGGTTGCCGCGCCACCACACCGTGCGGGAGATGAGCCCATTCACCCACGCCACGAAGAGCAGCGAGTCTTTCACCACCACCGCCGCGAGCGCAGACGGCCCCACGTCGCAGCGCAGCGCTCGCGCAGCCGAGACGTCGACCGCCCCCTTGAGCAACCAGACGAGCGCCGCGAACAGCACAACCGCCGGCGAGGGCGACGCGAGTACGGCCAACACCGCGAGCGGCCCCGGGTTGAGCAACGCCTGCCCGAGGTAGGTGGGCAACGAAATGGCCGTGCGGTGAATGACGCTCCAGCGCAGGTAGCGGTCGAAGAAGCTGCGCACCGAGCGGCTCACCGCGACGTTGAACAC
>JAEUJT010000221.1 GCA_016793525.1 Archangium sp.
CTTGCCGACCTCGGCAAATGCAGACGTCGTCGCCAGAACCACCATCAAACCCATCAGTGCACGCTTCACGGGGAACGCTCTCCTTCGGCCGCGAGGGCCACCTTCAAGACCATTCGGGTGCGATCGGCATCGAACAGCCGCACCCAGCTCTGAAAACCGTGCTTCTTGACCTCGAGGCGATGCGGCCCCGGCTTCACGTCGAGCCGGCCGACCTCGTCACAGCGCCCGCGCGCGACACCGTCGAGCAGCACGTCGGCATCACCCGGGTCACAGCGGAGCGCCACCTCTCCCTTCGCTGTCCATGCAGTACCGGGAACCGTCGTACCGGGCACCACCGACGGTTCCACCTGCGCGCAGGCCGCGAAGAGGAGCGGGAGCGCCCGCTTCACTTCCCGACGCTCAGCTCGAGCGTATTGCCCGACACCGAGGTCACTTCGATCTTGCGCTTCTTGAAGGTCGACGCTTCGACCAGGGCCGCCAGATCGGACGTGCTGCCGAGGTAGTGCACCTTGTACGTGGCCTTGCCCTTCTCGTACGGCTTGGCGCCCGGGCCCGCTTCCTTCACGCCCTTGATCGCCTCGAGCGACTTCTGGAAGGCCTGCGCCGCGCCGAAGCTCTCGAGCCCCGCGACCGCCAGCGCGATCTCCATGCCGTTGACCTGCTGGTCGCGGAAGTGCTCGAGAATCGCCTTGCGCACCGGCGCGATGATCTCGTCTTTGCGCATCTTGATCATGTCCAAGGCCGTGCGCTCATAGGAGATCACGGGCGCGCCGTTCTCCTTCATGTTCCAGCCGAGCTTGCCGGCCACTTTGGTGATCTGCGAGTCGTTGTCGGTCGCGGCCAGGGCCAAATCGTATTCGCCCGTCACGGGGAAGATCTTCGAGTCTTTCAGCATGTTGTCGACCTGCTGATGCCGAAGCACGGCCTTCCCGTAGAGGATGTACTGGGTCTTCGTCAGGTCTTGGATGCGCTTGATCTCGGTCGCGCCGAGCGTGGCCGCACCCTCGAGCGCCAGGGTCTTGTTGAGCGCCTGGGCGTCTTTGATGTCCCACCCGTCGGCCTTGAAGGCCTCGGTCAGCACCGTGGCCAAGGTCTCCGAATTGGTGATCACCTTCTCGCCGGCCGGCACGGTCTGCTCTTGCACCACGATGACGATGCTGGGGCGGCCCATGCGCTTCACCAGCGTGCGCGCGGCCTCGATGTCTTTGTCGAGGTTGTCGGTGACGACGTCGGCCTTCACCGTCACCACGGCGACGTTCTTCTTCTTCTCTTTCGAGATGATCTCGAACTTCTTCACGTAGCCGCCGGTGTTGGCGAACACCTGGTCGCGCACGAGCTGGTTGTTCACCGCGAGCGAGTCGGCGTCGATGCGCACGCCGGCCGCTTGCTCGACGGCGCTGCGGAGCGCGCGCTCTTTTGCCTCGTCGAACGCCCGCGCTTCGTCATTGCCCGAAATGGCCGCTTCGCCAGTGCCCTCTTTGGTCACCACGGTCGCTTGCGCGAAGGCCGAGACCGACAGACACACCACTGCACATTGGAGGATTCGCATGGCTTGAGTTCGCATCGCTTGAATTCGCATGGTTGGAGCTCGCACGAGTTAGTTGAAGACGATGACGACGCGGCCTTCGGAGAGGAAGCCGGTGTTCACCGCGGCCAGCTTCTTGGCATCTTCAGGGGCCAGCTGCAGATCGGCGCCGGTGGACTTCGACGCCTTGAGCACGAGCGGCTTCTCCCCGGCCTTCATGCTCTTCTGCGCCTCGTCGAGCGACTGCACGTAGGCTGCGACGCCCGTGCTCTTGCGAGCCTCGGTCGAGAGCGAGTCGATGGTGTAGAGGGGCTTGCCCGAGTCGTCGAGCACGCGGGGCATGAGCGCGGGGGTGACCTTCAAGCCGCGGGCGTCGATCACGAGGCC
>JAEUJT010000260.1 GCA_016793525.1 Archangium sp.
CGCCCCATGTCGCTCGAGGCGCTCACGCCCGCGGGAACGCCAGACATGACGGGCGTGCCGCACAAAGGCACCAACTCGCTGCCGCTCTTTCGCCGCTTCGCCAAGGTGTTCTACCGCCCCGACGGGCCGGCCGCGGCGACGGAGCGCTGGGGCTACAACGACAACTCCCCGCTCCTGCTCACCACCGTGGGCCCGGGGTACTACGTCGCGTACATGCTGCCGTCGGGAGAGGCGCTGGTCGACTACCTCCGCCAACCGCCGGGTACGCTGCCTGGAGCCCCTCCGCTGATCTCGAACGGGGCCCGGCTGTCGCGCTTCGTCTACTACCAGACGCAAGACGTGCTTCGCCGGGTGTCGGAGCACGTGAGCATCGGGCGCGCCTCCCGCGGCGGGAAGCCGATGCCGAACTGGTTCGTGCTGTGCCGCAACGCAGCGTGAGCGAGCGATGATCGACGTCGTCCCCCTGGGTGGGTTGGGCGAGATCGGCCTCAACACCATGGCCGTGGTGCATGGCGGTGAGAGGATGCTCATCGACTGCGGCTTGATGTTCCCACGGTCTGATCAGTTCGGCGTCGACGTGGTGATACCCGACTTCGGGTGGCTGCTCGACGAGCCGGCCTCGCTGCAGGCCATCGTGTTGACCCACGCCCACGAAGATCACCTCGGGGCGCTGCCGTGGCTGCTGCGGGAGCTCCCCGTACCCGTCTACGGCACCCGCTTCACCCTGGCCCTCGCGCGCCACAAGCTCGAGGAGGCCGGTCTTCGAGCCGACCTGCGCGAGATGGCGCCCCGCACCCCGTTCCGCGTCGGCACCCAGTTCACCGTTGAGCCGATTCGCGTCACCCACTCCGTGCCCGACGCCGTGGCCCTGGCGGTCACCACCTCGAGCGGCACCGCCATTCACACCGGAGACTTCAAGCTCGACGGCATGCCCACCGACGGCCAGCTGACCGATCTCGAGCGCTTCGGAGAGCTCGGGGAGCGCGGCGTCACCGTGCTGCTGTCTGACTCCACCAACGCCGAGGTACCGGGGTGGACCGGCAGCGAGCAGCTCGTGCGCGAGACGTTCGAGCGGCTGGTGTCGACAGCCACGCAGCGGGTGATCGTCGGGCTCTTTGGCTCGCACCTCCACCGGGTGCACGCGCTGATGCAGCTCGCGCGGCGCTTCAACCGGCGGGTGATCCTCGGCGGCCGGAGCTTGATCCGAAACGTCGAGCTCGCGCGCGAGGCCGGCATCCTCTCCGTGCCAGAGGGGCTGCTCGTGGCCTGGGAAAACGCGGGCGAGGTCCCTCCCGCGCAGCAGCTCGTGATCTGCACCGGCGCGCAAGCCGAGCCCCTCGCTGCTCTGTCCCGTCTGGCCGACGGCGGTGGAGGCCCGGTGCGCATCGACGACGGTGACACCGTCGTGCTCTCGTCGCGCACCATTCCCGGCAACGAGCAGGCGGTGTCGCTGCTGGTGAACCGGCTCCTCGCCCGCGGCGCCCGGCTCGCCTACGCCAGCATCGAGCCCGGCGTGCACGTGTCGGGGCACGCCTCGCAAGACGAGCAGCGGAAGATGATCGAGGTGGTGCAGCCGAAACACTTCGTGCCCATCCACGGCGAGCTGCGCCACTTGCTGCAGCACCGAGAGCTCGCGCGCCGCGCCGGCCTCGATGACTCCCGCACCTTCGTGCTCACCGATGGCGATTCGCTGCGCCTCGATCCCTCGGGCGTGACGACGCGAGGCAAGGTTCCCGCTGGGCACCTCCTCACCCGGCGCGATGGCTTCGGCACCGTGACCGAAGCCGTGTTGGCAGAGCGGCGAGCCGTCGCGGCCGATGGCGTGGTGGTGTGCGCGGTCGCGCTCCCCCCTGGAGGAGGCACCTTGCTGTCTGGCCCCACCGTCTCAGCCCGCGGGCTTCAAGGTGACGAGCTGGCCGCGCTGTCATTGGCCGCCGACGGCGCGCGCCTCGCCCTGTCGGAGATGCCGACCCGCGAGCTGGCCGACGACGAGCGTGTGCGCGAAGCACTCACCCGCGGTGTACGGCGTGTCTTCAAGCAACTGCTCGGCACCCGCCCACATGTCATGCCCGTGGTGCTGCGCGTCACCGCCGCGAAGAGGTCGTGAAGTCCCCAGGCCCCGGGGTTACGCTCGCGGTCGAAACACACGATGCCTACCGACTCCTACTCGCCGCTCACCAAGCCCGGTGATTTCACCGAAAACGAAGTGCCGACCCGTCAGACCAAGCGGCCGTTCGGCTTTGAGGAAGATCCAGTCACCGATCCCGGTATCGCCTTCGACGAAGCGGCGCCGTACGGCCGGGGCTCCGCCGGCAAGCCGCTCGACCAACACGGCGCAGAATGGGACGTGGTGACCAGCGAAGGCCACGGCTTCAATGACTCCGACGGGCCGGCCCAGATGAAGTTGGTGGGTGACCCGCCGCTGTACAAAGACGACTGGGGCCCCTGGCGCGAGCGCGACCTCGACACCTTTTTTCAGCGGCACGTGGAGATCGAGAAGGCCCGGGCGCAGCACACCGACGCCCTCGAGGCCGTCTTGGCCCGCCACCGACTCCGCAACCTCAACCAGTGGGACCGAGTGTGCTTCACCTACTACCGGCACCACGGCCCCACCGACGCCCGCTTCGTGCGCTTGACGCAGCGCTTCGACCCCCTCTGAGCTGCTCTAACCCCTCGAACTTCCGTGCGCCTTCGAACGGCCGGGGGGCTGCGCTCCGCTGAGGGGTTGTGGTACCAGCCACCCTCTTCGAATGCTGTTGCTCGTCCTCACCGCCCTGGCCGCCACGCCCGCCGAAAAGCCCATCAAACCGATGGCCACGTTGGCGAAAGCGCCCACCATCGACGGAGACCTGAGCGACCTGGCCCGAGCCTCTGAATTCGCCTCTCCAAAGAGCGCCAAAGGCCCCAGCGCCACCGTCGCGCTCAAGGCGGCCTCGCGCAACGATGTGGTCTACCTCGCGGTGAGCGTGAGCGACAATCGCGTCACCGCCGATGATCGCCTCGACGTGACTGTATTTTTCCCCGGCTCGGGCACGACCTCGCGCGGCTTCACCTACCGCTTCGAGCCCTCTGGAGCGCCTGCCTCAGCGGGAGAAGCCGACCCGCCGGGGTTCGCCACCAAGCTCGTCTCCGCCGCCGCCAAGCCCACGAAGCAGGGCTGGTCGTTGGAGCTCGCCCTGCCCGCGCGTGCGCTGCCTCGCTTTCAGGCCTCGAAGCCGCTGGCCGTGACGCTCTGCGCCGACTACCGCGACATCGACGAGGTCGGAGCCACGGCGGTGACGGCCACCACCTGCCCGGTGGGCGACATGGTCGGCGGGCCCACGCGCCTTCCCGACACGTTCCGCAAAGCGCTCAAGCTGACCCCGCCGGCTGACATCGAGGGCATCGAGGCGCGCGCCAACGGCTGGCTGGGCATCTCCAAGCTGCACTTCCCCACCTGGGTCTCGAGCGACGTGGCGCTCACGCCGGAGCTGCTGGTGAGCTTGGTCGCGGGCTCGGCCGCGGTCGACCCCGACGCGGTGGCGGTGCCAGTGCCAAAGCAGCTGATGCTCAACGACAACCGGCCGCTCTTCACCGTGTTGACCGGCACCAACCCCTTTACCGCCGACACGTGCAACTCGGCCCACGAGCTGCGGTTGGTGCTCTACGTGGTGGGCGGTACGACCGCGAACCGGGTGCTCGAATGGCCGGTGGTGACCTGCAGCCTCGGGCGCGCGATGCGCTTCGAGATGGGCGCCGACGGCACGCTGATGGTCGGCTTCACCAGCGGAGCGACGCAGCATTTCGTGTGGTCCGATGATCACTTCGAGCGCAGTGAGCTCGGCCGCACCTCGATGACGCAGCACGGGAGTCTCTTGTGACGAAGAAGCATGATGACGCGAAGCCGCTGTACATGATGACGCTCGGGTGCCCCAAGAACCGGGTCGACAGCGAGGTCATGCTGGGCACCTTGTCGCAGCGCGGCTACCGCCTGGTCGAAGACCCCGCGACCGCCGAGGTGATCGTCGTCAACACCTGCGCGTTCTTGAAGGCCGCGGAGAAAGAATCGGTCGACAGCATTCTCGAGCTCGCCGAGCACAAGAAGACCGGCGCGTGCGACACCCTGGTCGTCACTGGCTGCCTGGTGCAGCGCCACGGCGAGGCGCTCTCGAAGGAGCTGCCCGAGGTCGATCACTTTCTCGGCACCAGCGCCTACGTGCAGATCGGCGACTTGCTCGCGGCCGAAGCCAGCCCGCGCCAGCTCATCCCCGACCCCGACTACGTGCACACCGCGGCGGTGCCGAAGGTGAACTCGATGCCCGGGTACACCGCGTATTTGAAGATCTCCGAGGGCTGCGACAACAAGTGCGCGTTCTGCATCATCCCCACGCTGCGCGGGTTGCAGCGCAGCCGCCCCATCGACGACATCGTGCGCGAGGCGAAGCAGCTGGCCGATTCAGGCGTGAAAGAGCTGAACCTCGTCGCGCAGGACCTGACGGCGTACGGCCACGACCTGCCTGGCCGGCCCAAGCTGCACGAGCTGCTGAAGGAGCTGGTGAAGGTCGACGTCACGTGGATTCGCCTGCACTACGCCTACCCGCGCGTGTTCCCCGATGAGCTGATCGACGTCATCGCCACCGAGCCGAAGATCGCCAAGTACCTCGACATGCCGCTGCAGCACGCGTCTGACGAGCTGCTCAAGTCGATGAAGCGCGGCCGCGACTCCGCGTTCTTGAAGACGCTGGTGGCCAAGCTGCGCACCCGGGTGCCGAACCTGGTGTTCCGCACCTCGCTCATCGTCGGCCTGCCCGGCGAGACCGAAGCCGACTTTCAGCTCCTCAAAGACTTCGTGAAGGAGATGCGCTTCGAGCGGCTCGGCGTCTTCCAGTACTCCGATGAAGAGGGCACCACCGCGTTCGACATGCCGAACAAGGTGCCGCAGAAGACCATCGAGCGCCGCTGGCGCGAGGTGATGGCCATTCAGAAGCGCATCAGCCGCGAGCAGAACAAGAAGCGCATCGGTACCCAGGTGAAGGTGCTGGTCGAAGGCGCGAGCCCTGAGTCAGAGCACCTGCTCGTGGGCCGCTACGAAGGCCAGGCGCCCGACATCGACGGGCAGGTCTACATCAACGACGGCCTCGCCTACCCGGGCGAGCTCGTCACCGTCGAGATCACCGAGGCCCACGACTACGACGTGGTCGGCAAAGTCGTCGCCCGCGAAGAACGCTCGTCGAAGAAACACGCGGCGCGCTCGGCGGTGCCGGCCCACGTGCGCGGCGGAGAGAAGATCGTTTCGCCCCCCACCTGGCTCGCCCCTCGGTAGGCCAGCTCCTCGGGCTGGTATGAGCGCGATGATCTGATCGCGCCGCAGCCACACCCGCGCTTCGAACCGGAGCGTGGCGCTGAAGGTCACCTCGCTCGCCAGCGTGCCGCCCACGAGGTGTTTGTGTACGACCTTGTTCGATTTTCTGAGAACCGAGTGTTCCCCCTCTTCCGGCTCGTTGCGCTCTCAGGGCTGAGCCTCGCCGCTTGCCCGACACCGACTCCAGCGCCCGAAACGCCGACGTGCGGCCTCACCGCCGCGGAGTGGGCGCAGCTCGAGACGGGGCACTCCCCCGCCAGGCTGTGGGACGAGATGGCTTTGCTCGCCATTCGCCGCGACGTCCCACAGCCCACCGTGCACGCGCGCAACCTCTTCCACCTCTCGGCCGCCATGTTCGACGCGTGGGCGGCGTACGACGCGACGGCTGACGGGGTGTTCTTCACCGAGAAATACGCGGCTGCTGATGTGGCGACAGCGCGGAATGAGGCCCTCAGCTACGCGGCGGCTCGAGTCCTGTCGTACCGGTACCGCGGGTCGGCGGGCGGTGCACCGGTGGTGGCCTGCTTCGACGAAGGCCTGCGACGCCTCGGATACTCGCCAGACGCAACCTCCACGGAGGGAAGCGCTCCGAGCGCCATTGGCAACCGAATCGCCGCGCGTGTCATCGACGGGTGCATCGACGACGGAGCGAATGAAACCAACGCCTACGCCGATACGAGCGGGTGGACACCGGACAACCCGCCGCTCGCCGTCACCGCGCCGGGAACGATCATCACCGCCCCCGACAGGTGGCAGCAGCTCTCGCTCGCCGAGGCCTTTACGCAGAACGGAATTCCAACCGGCACGCTCCAGCCCTTCGTCGGCGCGCACTGGGCGGGGGTGACGCCGTTCGCCATGCAGCGCACCGGAACCGCGCCGTTCCATGACGCGGGCGTGCCCCCACACACGCTGTCGGCTGAGATGCGCGACTGGGCGGTTGAGCTGATCCGCAAAGGGGCCCAGCTCGAGGTCACCGCGGAGACCATCGATCTCTCCCCGGGAGCGATCGGCAACAACCCGTTGGGCACCAACTCGGGCACGGGACATTCACTCAACCCCGCAACCGGCCAGCCGTACGCCGCCAACGTGGTGCCGCTCGGCGACTTCGGGCGCGTGTTGGCGGAGTTCTGGGCCGATGGGCCGAAGTCAGAGACACCGCCGGGCCATTGGAATGTCATCGCCAATGCCGTGGGTGATCACCCGCTCCTCAGCACCTCACTCGATGCGCTGGAGTGGGACGTAAAGACGTACCTCGCGCTGAACGGGGCGCTCCATGACGCAGCCATCACCGCGTGGGAGACCAAGCGGCTGACGCGATCGGCGCGGCCCATCTCCATCATTCGATACCTCGCTGCGCTCCCGGAGTCTGATCCCAACGTGCTGCCCGAGATCCCCGGCCTCATCGAGCGCATCACCGCGGCGTCGTCTCAGGTGGGCCAACGTCACTCGGCGCTCGCGGAGTTCGTCGGCGAGCTGGCGGTGCGTTGCTGGCGCGGAGAGGGCATCGGCGGTGTGGGCTGGCAGCGCGCGGCGCTCTGGGTGCCGTACCAACGCAAGACCTTCGTCACCCCCGCGTTCCCCGGCTTCGTCTCGGGCCACAGCACCTTCAGCCGAGCCGCCGCCGAGGTGCTGGCTGGGCTCACGGGGTCCGCCTTTTTCCCTGGAGGGCTCTCCGCGCACACCGTGCCCGCCAACACCGGGCTCACCTTTGAGCCGGGGCCGTCGAAGGCCGTCACGCTCCAATGGGCGACGTACTTTGACGCCGCCGATCAAGCCGGGCAGTCGCGGCGCTGGGGTGGAATTCACGTCGAGCCCGACGACTTCGTGGGGCGCCGGCTCGGGCACGACGTGGGCCTCGACGCTCTGGCCAAGGCGCGTACGTACTTCGACGGAACAGCGCGGCCGTAGGGGTAGGCGGGCAACGCCACCGTGCCGCGCTGGGTCAGCGCCGGCGCCCGGGCTGTGCTACTCCACGCGATCGAATGGAGCCGTCGCCGTCATTCACCGGACCGCCGGGCCCGAACACCTTCTGGCGCTCGCTCCAGCACGCCTGGAACGGCCTCATTCACACCGTCACCCACCAGCGCAACATGCGCATGCACTTCATCGCCGCCTTCTTGGTGGCGCAGGTGGGCCAGGGCGTGCCGCTGGGGCTGGCCGAGAAGGTGACGATGCTGTTCTGCGTGATGCTGATCTTCTTCGCCGAGATGCTGAACTCCGCGCTCGAACAGCTCGTCGACTTGGCGATTCAGCAGTTCGACGTGAAGGCCAAGCTGACCAAAGACATGGCCGCCGCCGGCGTGCTGGTGCTCGCCATCGGCACCATCACCATCTTCGCCGCCATTCTCGTGCACAACGCCGAGACCATCTTCTCCAACCCCGCGGCCATTGAACGGCAGGTGCTGGTGGGCGTGCCGATCACCGTGTTCGGCGGAGCGCTGATGCACGAGCGCAAGAAGCCCTGGTGGCTCGATCTGCTCTTCGGGTTGGGCGCCGTCGCGCTCTGGGTCGCCTCGCTCGCGTGGACCGAGAGCTACGTGTTTTGGAGCATGACGCTGGGCCTGCTCACCGTCACCGGCGGCGTGGCCGTCAGACGCCAAAGGGGCGAATTGAAACCCTGAAAAAACGAAACCCGGCACCAGGCCGGGTTTTGACTGCGGGTCTACCGCCTGACCTCGAGGGCCCTGAAGCTCCAGTACCAGCCCGGAACTTCAGCGGCGACCTCGCGGTCACTTCCGTCTTAGGCGCTCGCCTGATTTTCTTGCGAGGCGGGGCCTTCGACAGCTTTCTCTTCTTTCAAGTCGACCGTCACCAGGTCCAACAGCTCGCTGGCGATGTCGATGATCTGATTGGGAGTGTAACCCCCAGAACGCAATTGCGCAAAAAAAGTCCGCGCCAAAATCCGTGTCCCTTTTTTGTCCGTGCTCATCGCGTATTCCCCCGGCTGGGCAGCCGTACAAACGATAGGTGCCAGGGACGCTCTTCACTGCACGTGCCAGGCCTCACGCTCTTGTAAAATCAACGACTTGAACCAACAAGTGCGTACGCCTCTACGCACCCTCCCCCGGAGCCTCCGACGCGGGTGCGAACCCATTCGCGCACCGCGTGTCAGTGGGTTGAAGCCGCCAAAAGGCATGGTACGGCAGCGCCCGTGGCGTACCGCGTCAACAACATCGCCCTCTGGCTCGACGAACCCGACACGCTGCTGGCGGAACGAGCGGCCGAGAAGCTCG
>JAEUJT010000320.1 GCA_016793525.1 Archangium sp.
TATTGCGCGAGCATGCCGTCGGCCAGCTTGATTTCTTCGCTGCAGAAACCGCCCAGCACCGGGGCCAGGTCGCTCAGCACGAAGATCTTCGCGTCGATGGCCTCGAGCTCGGCCTTCGCCTCGTCGGGGCAGTCGGGGTGCGCGATGATGGCCGCGATGTACTCTTGGTAGTCTGACAGCCGGCGGTCGACGTAGAGCACGGCGATGGGCTCGGTGATGTCGGCCTTCTCTTTGCCTTCGAAGAAGGGCTCGAAGTACTGCTTGCGGTACTCGGGTTCTTTCTCGATGGCCTCCTCGAGGGAGAGCTTCTTCCCGACATAGGTACGGAAGAGCGGCTTGTTGCCCGACTTGCCGTCTGAGGTGAGCAGCTGCTCCTGCGCCTGCCGAATGCCTTCGCGGAGCAGCGCGTTGCGGAGCCCGTTCGAGTTGGCGGTCTCTCCGGCGCTGAAGTCGCGGCCGTCGTAGCGAACGTCGTGCTCCTCGCACGACTTCGCGGTCTCGAGCCAGTTGTTGCTGCGCGCGTTCCACATCGCGTCGCTGCGGTCGCCGTAGGGCTGGCCGCAGTTGAACGAGACGGTGGACCAGAAGAACTGGTCAGGCAGCGACATGGAGCTCAGGTCGACCGCCTGTTTGAATTCACCGACGACGTTGCCGCCCGCGGGCGCCGCGCCGTTGACCGTCGTTCCCTGGGGGCCTTGGTACACGGCCTTAAACGGCTTGGTGAACTTGGTCGGGTCGAGCAGGTCGCCGCCGGGACCGCGGATCATGCCGGGTTGTTGCATCGCCTCGGCGATGGCCGTCTTGCACCCCGCAAACATCGCCGCGCTCAAATAGGCGCCGACGCGCAGATCGATCTCGGTGACGGTGATGTACTGTTTTTGACGCTCGTCGGAGCCCCAGCGCCACTTGGGCGGGCTGAGGTCTGGGTCTTCGATGATGGCGATGAGGTCGGGGTGCAGAAAGTCGCGGTACCGCTGCTCGACCTTGAGCGCGAGCTCGGCGGCCGTGAACCCACCTTTGCCGCCGCGCTTCGTGTTGTCGCGGGCCAGGTCGATGAAGTGGTCGGTGCCCAGGTCGCCGTACCCGTCGAGGTGGTCCATGCGCATGTTGTCCATGCAGTTGATGCCGCCCTCGACGAGGAAGGTCGCCAGCAGCTCGGTCTGGGTGACCCGAATCGCCGCCGGCATGGGCAGGCCCTTGGCCGAGTTCTCCGCGCCGCGCTTCGCTTGGGCCTCTTCGAGGCGCTTGTTGATGAAGGGCACGATTTCGCCCAACACGTGCAGGTATTGCTCGATGGCGTAGTGCTGGTTCTGCAGCAGCTCGGTGAACCGCCCCTGGAGCAGCTCGGGGTTGAGGTGCCGCTTCATCCACGCGGGGCGGTGCTTCTCTTCGTAGGCCTTGGCGAAGTCGATGCGCTTCTGGCGCTCCTTCGCGCGCTCTTCGAAGTCGGGCACGCTGAGCAACCCGCCGCCGACGGAGGCCTTGAAGTCGAGGCTGTCGAGCGACTTCTCTTCGGCCTCTTTCGCCTCTTCGGCGTTGTTCTGGCCCTCGACGCCGTCGATGTCGACCTTCGGCGCTTCTTTGAGGGCGATCTCCTTGGCCTTGAGCGGGTCACCGGCCTTGAGCGTCACGGGGCTCGCCGCGCCAGACTTGGCGCTGCCCGCCGGCGCGTCGTCGTTGAGCGAGGCCGTGCCGAAGGTGACCACGTCTTCGTTGCCGATCTTCACCTTGCCGGGGACCACCACCGCTTTGGCGTCACCTTCGGTCTGGCTCGAAATGAGGCCCTT
>JAEUJT010000347.1 GCA_016793525.1 Archangium sp.
GACCCGAGGCGCTCGAATGGCTCGCCTGTCCAGATTGCGGAGCCGCTCTGGCGCTTACGGCGCAGCAGCAGGTGGCAGACGACGGGCACATTCTCTCCGGCTCGTTGGGTTGCCATGGGTGTGCGCGCTCGTTCGAGCTGCTCGCGGGCGTTCCCGTGTTGCTTCCCAAAGAGGTGCCTTTGGTGGCGACTCGTACCGCGGCTCGGTTCGCCGCTGAGTGGACCCGCTGGGCGCAGCTTCGCTCCTACTACGAGCGCCAGTTCTTCGATTGGGTCGCCCCTGTGTCGCGCGACGACTTCATTGACCGCCTCGTGTTGGAGGGCGGGTGTGGAAAGGGTCGACACACCTCGCTGATCGCCAACTTCGCGCGTCAGGTCGTCGCCCTCGATCTCGGCGAGAGCGCATGGGTGGCCTTCGCGAATACGCGGCATCTCCCCAACGTGCACGTGGTGATGGGCGACGTGAACCGCGCGCCTGCAACGAGGGCGTTCGACGTGGCGTTCTCCGTCGGAGTGCTCCACCACCTGCCCGACCCGCGCCACGGGTTCTCGTCGCTGACCAGCCATGTCAAAGAAGGCGGGCGCGTGGTCGCGTGGGTGTACGGCCAAGAAGGCAACGAGTGGATTACGCGCTGGGTCGACCCTGTTCGAAAAACGATCACCTCTCGGCTACCGCCCATGCTGCTTCATCGCTTGAGTTGGGGGCCGTCGGCGGCGCTCGTCGCTGTGATCCGCGCGTTCTATCGCCCCGATTCCCAGGGCCGCGGTCCAGCGCTCCCGTACGGTGACTACTTCGCTTCGATGTATGCCTTTCCGGTCGACGAGATTCATTCGATCGTTTTTGATCAGCTGGTGACGCCGGTTGCCCATTACCTGACCGAGGCCGCCGTGAAGCACTGGTTCGACAGCGGCTTTCGCGACGTCGTCGTGCGCTCGCACCGTGGGTACAGCTGGACAGCGACCGCGCTGGTTGCGCGCGGCTCAGCGTAAGAAGGGCGCCCCGTCGGGGGTGTTGAGCCAGTCGACATACCGTCGGAGCCCGGTGGGGAGGTCGACGGTTGCTTTCCACCCAAGCCGGTCCTCCGCTTTGTGCGTCGCGGCGCAGGTGAGGGGGACATCTCCTGCCTGCGCTCCGAGGTGTGTGCGCTTGGCCGTGCGACCAGTCGAATGCTCAAGTGCCGTCAGCAGCGCTCCGAGCTGTACCGGGTGTGCGCCTCCCAGATTGATGACGTCGAAGGTTGGCCAGTCTCGAGCCAAAGCGCTCAAAATACCGCGAACCGTGTCATCGACGTAGGTGTAGTCCCGAGCCGAGGTGAGATCGCCCATCAGGGTGATCTCTTCATTGCGGAGCAAGCGGCGCGAAAACTTGGCGATGGCGAGATCGGGCCGCTGCCTCGGGCCATAGACAGTGAAGAATCGAAGGGCCACCGTCTGTAACCCATACAGGTGGTTGAATGTTGAACAGAGCAGTTCTCCCGCCGCCTTGGTTGCTGCGTACGGCGAAATGGGGCGATCGATGCGGTCATCTTCACGAAACGGAGGGTTCGAGCGCGCGCCGTAGACGCTGCTCGACGAGGCAAAGATGAATTTCGAGACGCCGCATCGGCGTGCCGCATCGAGCAACATCGTCGTGCCCTCGACGTTCACGCGAGTGTACACAACAGGGTTTTCGACTGACGGTCGAACGCCGGCCTTTGCCGCGAGATGCACGACCGCGCCATTTTCGCCCAGTGCCTCGAGCCCGAGCTCGACCTTCGCTCGGTCACAGATGTCACCCTCGACGAAGACCGCGCGACCACCCCACCGGGCGATGTTCATGCGCTTGATCTCTGGATCATAGAAGTCGTCGACGTTGTCGAGCACCACAACGGCGTCGCCGCGCGCGAGCAACGCGTCGACGACATGGGAGCCGATGAACCCGGCTCCTCCTGTGACCATGACTCTCATGACACTCCTGAAGATCTGAGCCAGCGCCGTCGCCAGAGCTCGAACATCATCAACGTCCACAGCTGTTTGCGGTGATCATATCGGCCCGCATCATGGTCGGCCACGAGCTGTCGAACGCGCTGCGGGTTGAAGATCCCGACGCTGCGGAGGCTCGCCTCCCCGAGGAGATCTTCGCGCAGCTCACGAAGCGGATCTTTGAGCCAGTACGCGACTGGGAGCGCGAACCCGTGCTTTTTTCTGTGCAAGATATGCGGCGGCAACATGCCGCGCAGGGCGCGCTTGAGAAGCCACTTTCGTGAGAACGGTCGCAGCCGGTGGTGCAGCGGCAGCCGAAAGACATTTTCGACGACTTTCGTGTCCAAGAAAGGCGAGCGCACCTCGAGCGACGCCGCCATCGAAGCGCGGTCGACCTTGGTCAGAATGTCGTCGGCGAGATAAAATGTACAATAAAAGCGCAGCACCTGCTCGAGCCCCCGCTCGTTCCTCTCGCGGGCAAATGCCCGAATTGGCTCGTAGACCTTCGCGCCACCGTCGCCTGGAGCGAAGGCCGGGGAGAGCAGACCGGCGAGGTGGTGTGGTTGGAAAGAACCGAGCCAGGCCTGGTGCCGTACGACGTCGTCGGCCCCGACACCCTGGAGGAACGTGCGCAGCTTAAACGTGAAGGGGAGGTAGCCAGACGACGCGGGCAGCCCCGACGTCGCGTCGAGCGCGGCCTTGGCGAGCCGATGTGGAAGCCGGTGCGCGACCTCACCTGCCGAATGTGCCGCAAATGTCGCGTAGCCCCCGAAGAGCTCGTCGGCCCCGTCGCCGCTCAACGCCACGGTCGTGTGCTGCCTGGTGAAGCGGGAAAGCAAGAAGGTTGGAATGTACGATGCATCGGCGAATGGCTCGTCGAGCTGCTCGGCCAGCTGGGGTACCAGGTCGAGGCACGCCGTAGGTGACAGGCGCAGCTCGTGGTGATCGGTACCGAGCGCCTCAGCGACGTCGCGCGCGTACCGGCTTTCATCGAACTCGGCCTCGTCGAACGCGATGGTGAAGGTCTTCGGGCGAGGCCGCTCCCTCGCCACCAGCGCCGCGATGGCCGCCGAGTCGATGCCGCCGGAAAGAAAAACACCGATCGGCACATCGGCGATCAGCCGTCGCCGAACGGCGTCGGTGAGTGTCCCCAACAGCTCACCCGCCGCGTCATCGGCCGCTCTGGGCGACCACGACGTCAGCCTTTGGTTCAGGCTGCGCTCCGGCGCTTGGGGCAGGGCGTAGTACCGGCGGGCGTGGAGCTGCCGGCCATCGAACGTCAGCTGATGCCCTGCCTCCAGCTTGTGCACGTCGCGCAGAATGGTTCGAGGCGTCGGCACGTACTCGAAAGCCAAATAGTGGTGCAACGACTGAACGTCGAGCTCGCTCGGGCATGCTCGGTGCGTGCGCAGCGCTTTGAGCTCGCTCGCGAAGAGCAGCGTCTGCCCGCGGAGGGAGTAGTAGAACGGCTTTTTCCCGAAACGATCTCGTGCAGCGTGCAGCGTGCGGGTGCGGCTGTCCCAAATGGCAAATGCAAACATGCCGTCGATGTGTTCAGTCAGCGCCGCGCCCCACTCGAGGTACGCGTGTAAGAGCACCTCGGTGTCTGACGTGGTCTTGAAGGCGTGGCCTCGCGCGACCAGCTGATGTTTCAGCTCGAGGTGGTTGTAGATCTCCCCGTTGAAGACCAGGGTGGCGCCCAGGGCGCTCATGGGCTGGTGCCCTGACACGAGGTCGATCACCGCCAGCCGCCGAAACGCCAGGCCGCACGGCCCGTCGAGGAAGAGCCCACTGTCGTCGGGCCCGCGGTGGGCCAGCGCCAGCGACATTCGCTCGAGCGTCTCGCGCGACGGAGGGACCTCAAACGAGACAATACCTGCGACGCCGCACATGGTTCGTTAGCCGTTCTTCGCAGGGGCTGCCGGGTCGTTGAGCACCGTCGCCACGATGTACGGCCGGGTGCCTTGGCTCTCGTAGTACGTGCGCACCAGCACCTCGGCGATGAACCCGAGCAAGATCGAGAGACACCCGATCAACCCGCCCATCGCCGTCACGAGCGGGAGGGGCGTGGAAACAAAGTCTTTCTGGCCTGTCAGCTTGAAATACACCGCCAGCGAGAAGGCCAGGAAGCCGAAGAACAGAGACATCAGGCCGAAGCCGCCGAATATATAAATTGGTGTCGTGAGGTAGCCAAAAAGAAACTTCACGACCATCAAGTCGAGCAATACCTTAATGATTCGATTGAAGCCATATTTCGAAACACCGTGCTGCCGCGCGCGATGGTTGACCGGCATCTCGGTGACCTTCGCGCCCTGCCAATGTGCATAAATGGGAATGAAGCGGTGCATCTCGCCGTAGAGGCGAACGCCCTCGATCACCGAACGTCGGTACGCCTTCATCGTGCAGCCGTAGTCGTGGAGCCGAACTCCGCCGATCATCGAGATGAGCGCGTTGGCGAGCTTTGACGGCAGCACGCGGAGCGCGTGGTCTTTCCGCCGAACCCGCCAGCCAGAGACGCAGTCGTAGCCAGTCTCCAGTTGTTCTAGCAGCTTGGGTATGTCGGCCGGGTCGTTCTGCCAGTCGCCGTCCATCGGTACGATGACTGCTCCTCTGGCGCGCTCGATCCCGGCCGAGAGCGCAGCCGTCTGGCCAAAATTGCGGCGAAATCGAATCACGATCAGCCTCGGGTCGCTCGCGGCCAGCGCGGTCAGGTGCTCGAACGTCGCGTCAGCGCTGCCATCGTCAATTGCAATTATTTCATATTCACGCGCGAGGTCTTGAAGTGTGCGCGTCAATTCCTCATGGACAACGCGAACGTTCTGTTCTTCGTTGTAAAACGGAATGACGATCGAGAGCTCTGGAGACATGAACGGCGCAAGTATGGCATATCAGCCAGGCCCCGTTGACCAGATCACCGGCGTCGATCGCCCCGCAGTGCTCGCCATGTTGAGCCTCGGGCTCGCCGTGTTGGCGTACCTCGGTGTCGTGGCCTGGCGTCTGCCGATCGACTACTGGGACGGCTTTGACTATCTCAACAACGCGCGCGTGCTCGCTGGCCACGCCAGCGCATCGCTGCCGTTGACCTACTCCGACGTTCGCCCGCCGCTGGTGCCGCTCGTGCTGGCTCCGTTGATGGCGTTTTATGCGCCTCATGGCGCGGGGGCGTACCCGCTGACGCACCTGCTCATGTGGGCCACCGGCGTGGTCGCCCTCTGGCGGAGCGTCTGTTTTTTTCGGCGGAGCCTGCCGTTGGAGTGGTCGCTCTGCGCGGGGCTGGTGATGGTGAGCAACGCCGCGTTCTTCAGCCAGCTCCCCTTCGTGATGGCTGACGTGGCCTCGATGTTCGGGTGTGTGCTGGCGCTCGAGGCCGCGCTCCGCTTCGTCGACCGGCCTTCGTGGCCGACTGCCTGCGTGCTCGGCGGCGTCGTCGCGCTGGCGATCTTGACCAAGTACCCCTGCGGCTTGCTGTTGCCGCTGGTCGGGGCTGCGGTGGTGCTGAGCGGTTCCTCGATGCGAACCCCTCGGGCGCTGGTGCAGCTCGCCGTTGCCGGGCTCGGGGCCCTGTCGCTCGTGTATCTCGCGCACTGCGTGATTTTTGGGCTGGTCCACCACGACTGGTCGAGGGCGTGGCTGCACGCGCTCGACGGCGTGCGTGGCGCCTTCTCCGCGGGTGCCCAAATCTATGCGAGCGATCAGCGCGACGAGTACCTCCGTGCCGCGTGGGTGCTGTTCTCGCCGCCGCTCTGTCTGGCCGGAGTGGCGGGCGTGCTCGTCGCGCTTCGCCGCCGCGCTCCCGCCGACCTGCTGCACCTCGCGTGGGGCATCGGGTTTGCGCTCGCGCTGTCGCTGGTGATCGCGCACAAAGAGACGCGCTACGCGCTCCCCGTGCTTCCCTCGTGCGCGTATTTCATCGTGACCGGGTTGCGCGCCGGGTACGCGCTCCTGACCCGCTGGAGAGGGGGCCGCTTGCCTCGGCTGCTCGAGCTCGCGACGGCGCTGATCGTGGC